>CAZXJC010000350.1:0-2884 GCA_964640885.1 uncultured Pirellulaceae bacterium
TCAATGTTGGCAACGCTACTCTCGTTGGCCAGGAAAAGCAGTCGGCGAAAAAAACAGCCAAGTACCTGGCAGCGATCAAGGAACCACCAACCTACGTCCGTAATGAGAACTATGACAAGAAATGGTTCCAGACGGTCAAAACCGGGATCGACAAGACCCGTGGTTACTTGGGCAACTATGGGCCGGTGCAAGTTTATGTCATTGGCCAGCAAAAGGATGAACTGGCCGATCCGCAAGCTGGGCAGGCGGTCATCGAGGCATTTTGCCGGCGTCGTTCTGATGGCAGCAAGCAGCGGGCCAGTGATTGCCTGAAGAGATCGGGCGCGTCCCTTTTGGAACGAGCCCGCAAGGGCTCCACCGAGGCCTATCTTTCCTATGTCGACTATGCAGGGCCTCCCTTTGCGGAACTGGTCTTTATCAATCCACACGGTTTTCCCTTTCCCTATCTCTATACGCGGGGTATTCACGAATACACGCACGTCTTTCAGCGGGCCTTTCCCAAAACGCCGACTTGGATGACCGAGGGTGGTGCTGAGTTCCTGGCGTTTTACCTGGGAGACGAGTACGAGTGGATCGATTTCGAGCAGTCGATGAACCAGTCGATGCGGATGGTGCAGTCGGTCGGTGACAAGGCGACCATGAAAGACTTTGAAGATGTCGAGAAGCTGGAAAAGGAGCGGCCAGAATTAAAGAAGTATTATCGCCACTTGGCCTATGATGCGGGCGTTTGGGCGGTTGCCTGGGCGATCCATCGATCTAAAGATCGCAGCGTGAAATCCTATACGAAAGAGTTTTATCCGCTGCTTGGGCAGTTGGGCTGGGAACAGGCCCTGGTCAAGTATGCCCGCGTCAGTGATGCCTCACAGTTCTATGACGATTTTGGGAAGTTTTTACAGCAGCCGATTGGCGTTCAAATGAAGATGCTGACAGAATTAAAACCCTGACCGAAGTCGATGCGCGTGTGCATTTCTGACCAGCGTACTGCCCGGATCTCGGTTGGTAACTCAGTCAAGGCCTTTTTGGATTGCTTTACGCCGGCTGCGCCACGGGCTACGATGACAACCGACACGCTGGTCGAACAGCCAAAGATAATATCACCACGTTTTGAAAGGAACACTCAGATGAGACAGTTGTTTTTGATTGGAGCCATGGCACTGGGATTGGGGATCATGGTTCACGCCGGAGCGAATTCCTGTTCAGCGGCCGACGAATATGATTACGATCTTGTACACTCCTCGGTCAGTTTTAAGGCTCGGCATCTGGATATCAGCTGGATTCATGGCCGCTTCAACGACGTTTCCGGGAAGTTTTCGCTGGATCGAGAAAATCCGGCCAAGTCGACATTCTCCTTAACGATTAAGACTGCCAGTGTAGATACGGCCAACAAGGCCCGTGACGCTCACCTGCGGCAACCTGACTATTTTGATACTAAGCAATACCCGACGATCGAGTTCAGGAGTACCAGCACCAAGCCGATCAAGGGTGGATATGAAGTGACGGGTAATTTCACCATGCATGGTACGACCAAGAAGATTACCCTGGTCCTGATGGGTGGAAAAGAACATGACTTCAAGAAGGTCAAGCGAGTCGCCTTCTCGACGGAACTCTCGGTCAAACGCAGCGATTACGGATTCGACAAGAATGCCATTGGACCAATCGGTGACGCGGCCTTGATCATGATCGATTGCGAAGGCGTCCGGAAGTAACGGATGCCCGATCCGCTATTGTATCTGAAAGCCATGGGTGTGGCTGCGATCGCTAGTGCCGTTGGCGGACTGGCGATCGTGGCAGCCGGGCGCAAGGGACACGCTGCGTGGCTTCATGCAGCCTGCGGGTTTTCCGTGGCGGTCGGCCTGGTGGTTGGCTACAGCCTGCTGGCCTTACAGTTATCCTGGCCTCCCAGGAATGGGCTGGAACGGTTCTTGCTGTTGATTGCGCCGGCGATCCTGGGCGTTGAGTTACTGGCGGCTATTCCAGCACTCCCACGTTGGAGCGTCTGGTCGCTGCGTGTGACCCTGGCCCTGGTTCTACCTCGAGTCCTGTTGCACGGTTCGGTTTACCTGGGAGGAACGGAGCGTGCCTGGCCTGCTTGGCAGGCTTTGCTGGTGATGACAGCCGGTGGGCTCTTGCTGGCGGGCTTATGGGGCCTGCTGACCCTTTTGTTTCGACGTGCGCCGGGAATGTTTGTGCCCTGTGCCCTGCAGGCCTCGACGTTATGCGCCGGTTTGACCGTGATGATGGCGGGTTACATCAAGGGAGGAGTGGCAGCCCTGGTATGGGCAGCCGCTCTGCTTACTACGATCCTGGTCGCGGGAGCGATTACCAGGAACTCGAGCAGGTTGGCAGAGGGGGCCTGGTCAATACTTCTTGGTGTCGCTGTTGTCGGCTTGTTTAGCCTGGTTTTCATTGGTCGATTTTTCGGTGAACTGTCGACTGGCAATGCATTGGTTATTCTGCTGGCTCCACTGCTCGGTTGGGTGGCAGAGTTACCGTGGTTGAAATGTCGAGGGCCCTGGTTCGTCTGGTCCGTACGCTCGTTACTGGTCGCCAGCGTACTGCTGGCGGTGTTGATACTGGCCAAGCGTAAATTTGACCGGGAGATGGCTCCCCTTCTGGTCAATGTCGAGCAATCGACGGTAAGACCAGCAGCGGATGCCGACCTGGTGTTCTGGGCGATAGGTCCACCCCGTGTAGCCTAGATGATGAACCATCCCGGTAATGTGGTTTAAATAACGATGGTATCGTTAAAGGTCATCTGCTAGAAAAGTAAGGCAACTCGGCCGGGCTGGGAACTGCCGCGTGCAGTAAACGATTCTACTTTATGAAGAGGAAACAAGTCATGTGTAGTCAGCAAGTCAACAATCAGTTCTTTCGTTTGAGAAGA
>CAZXJC010000351.1:0-3670 GCA_964640885.1 uncultured Pirellulaceae bacterium
GTGCTACTGCAGCGCAACTTTCTGCGACAATTGGACCAGCTTCACCGAGGCCAGCGACCGGGACGATTGGAGCTTGATGCCCGCATTAGCAGCTATGATCTGGCTGCTCGCATGCAGCGCAAGGCAACCGAGGCTTTAGACCTCAACCAGGAAACTCAACAGACACTTGATGCTTACGGTGTAGGAAACAAAACCACCGATTCTTACGCTCGACGTTGCCTGATGGCGCGCCGACTGGTCGAACGGGGAGTCCGTTACATTCAGCTCTTTATCAACGCTCAGATATGGGACAGCCACAACAACTTGCACTCTTCAATCACCTCGGCAGCCGGTCGCACAGACCAGCCAGTTGCTGCCCTGCTCGCCGATCTCAAACAACGTGGCTTGCTGGATGAAACGCTGGTAATCTGGGGTGGTGAATTTGGCCGACTGCCAATCGCGCAACTGCGAGACAAGAACAATGTCAAAGCAGCGGGCAGTGATCATGGGCCACGCGGGTTTTCCTTGTGGATGGCCGGTGGTGGCATCAAGCCAGGCATCACCTACGGAAACACCGATGAAATCGGTTTCGCAGCGGTTGAGAATCGTGTCAGCATTGCCGACTGGCATGCAACGATTCTGCACCAACTGGGCCTGCATCATGAAGAGCTCTTCTTCGAGCGCAATGGCTTGAAAGAACGTCTCACCGACACGTTCAAACCACGGATCGTCAAAGAAATCCTGGCTTAACCGAGCGTAAAGTCCGGTAGCTTCACGATCTGACCACCCTGCTCTGCCGACTCATGTGCACAGATGCCAACGCAAGTCCAGTTAGCACTGGTAACCGCGTTGGGCCGCGGATCACGATCCTCGATCAGGGCCTGCAGGAACTCGTTCACCAGGTGTGGATGGGAACCACCGTGTCCGCCACCTTGCACAAAGGAGAGGTGTTCCGCATCGTGAATTTCTTGCGGCAACGTGAACCTCTGAATTGGCTCAGGCAGCAGGTGTGCAAAATCAGGAACTTCGACTTTTTCCGGAATCTCTGGTTCTGGTTTCTTCGCCGTGTGAATCACGTGCGGCTCATTTTCAACCAGGGTCCATTCAAAACTCTTCTTCGTCCCATAGACATCGAAACTTTCCCGATATTGTCGGGCCACGTCGTAAAGAAATCGCCAAATGTGGGCCGTCAGGTCACTGTCTTTCACCTTGATATGGCAAGATTCCACGGCAAAACGGGTACCGGATTTCTCAGCGATATCAGGTCGCACGGTACCGGATCCAAAACAACTGACGTACTCAGCCAGTCCATTAACCAGCCCCAAGCAGGGACTCACCACGTGAGTCGCATAATGCATCGGGATCATTTCCTGCCAATATTCTGGCCAACCATCCATGTCCTGCGGATGAGATGCTGCCAGGTGCTGGATATCCCCCAATTCGCCCTTCTCATACATCTCCTTGATAAAGAGGTATTCCCGGCTGTAAACAACCGTCTCGGCCATCATGTATTTCAAGCCTGTTTCCTGTACCTTTTCAACGATCTGGCGACACTCATCAATCGTCGTCGCCATCGGCACGGTGCACATCACGTGCTTGCCAGCGTCCAGGGCTTTGAGCGACATCCAGGCATGATCTTCGATCGGAGAGTTGATATGCACGTAGTCAATCGAGGAGTCGGCCAGTACGTCGTCGTAGTTCGTGTAGCGATTTTCAATTCCGAACTGGTCACCCGTCTTGTTTAACTCGTCCTCGTTTCGGCGACAGATGGCATGCACGCAGGCATTAGGATGACTCTGATAAATGGGAATGAACTCTGCGCCAAAACCAAGGCCAATCATGGCGACATTATATTGCTTATCCGACATGCTGCTTCTCCAAGAACTCGAACCGAGACATCCAACCGAAGAACCTGTATCGTAATGCGCCTGGAGGATCGGCACCAGTCGCGGGCAGACAAATTATCAAACCATTGATCACTCAAAATCGTGTTATTGAAAATGGTGTCGGATCAATTCCCACTGACTCTCCGTTGACCATCGCTCTAACAATTTTTCCCGACGCCGGTGCCATCGACACTCCCAACATGTTGTGTCCGGCAGCCACCAGCACGTTCTCCATCGCCGGGGTACGATCAATCACTGGCAACCCGTCGTAGGTCATTGGACGCCAGCCATACCACTCTTCCTGAACCGGCTTACTAGACGGTTGCTGCAAGTAGACTTCCGCTCCATCTTGCAGTGCCTGCAAGCGGCGGGGATCAATGCGCGTGTCGTAGCCGGCAAATTCCATCGTCGAACCGAGTCGATACCCGCTCTGCATCGGAGTTACAGCCACCTTGTGTTCGGGAAACAACAAGGGCCTGGTCGGACATATATCGGGACGCGGCATCGTCATCGAATATCCCTTCCCAGGCTGAATAGGAATTTTGCAGCCTAGTTGTTTGTTCAACCAGGGTGTCCAGGCACCAGTCGCGACCACGAACACATCGGCAGCAATCTCACCGGCACTCGTTTTAACGGCCACCGCACGGCCCTGTTGACGAACAAAATCTTCTACTCGCTGATTTTCCAGCAGCGTTACCCCCAGGTCCGTCAGCAACCGTCGCCAAGCCTGCATCAGTCGGTCCGGCCGCAAGTGAGCATCCACTTCGTAATACCAGGCGCCAGCAAGCCCCGGCTTAAGTGACGGCTCCATCTCCTCCAGCGCGGCGCCTTCCACTCGCTGAGCAGCGAGATCAAAATGCTCGGTCAACAGTTGATCGGTCTTGGCATACTTAGCGAACGGCTCTTCGTTCTGATAGACATACAAGGTACCTCTCGTTTCCCACTCGCAGTCAGTCAATTCCGATTCCATCAGGCCACGGTAGAGCGACAGGGAAGTGAACAGCAGTTCTGCTCGCGGCTTAGCCGCAGCCAACATATGCTCTTTCTTGCAGCGACGGGCAAATTTCCAAAACCAGCCCCAGAGCTTTGGATCCCAGCGTGGTTTAATTCGAAAGGGTGCATTCCGTTGAAACAGGGAACGGATCGTCTTACCAACCGCACCTGGTTCCGTAAGTGGCAAAGCATGGCTGGGACAAACCAAGCCACAATTGGCATGGGAACATTGCTTGCCAAATTCACCCGCCTCGACAATTGTCACCTGTCGCCCTGACTTGGCCAGGTAATAGGCGCAAGCCGCACCAATCACTCCCCCACCAACAATCACGACCTGGTCTCGCTCAACGCTCATTGCCGAATTCCTAGCCCAAAGGGATCATTCTCGTCGAACAGTAGCGTCGCTTCTGCATTCACGTAGGCTGAACCGGTAATCACCGGGATCACCTGGTCACCCTCGAATTCCACCGTCGCTTCAAACAGGCTGCCGACAATACTCTCCTGGCGCCATTGCTGGCCAGGTGACAGCTTACCATCAGCGACCAGGCAAGCGACCTTAGCACTAGTACCAGTCCCACAAGGAGATCGATCATAGGCACCACCGGGACAAAGGACGAAGCTCTTGCTGTCTGCATCTTCACGCAGAGGCGGCCCGTATAATTCGATGTGATCAATTTCCAGTTCGTCTTCACCTGCGATACCCTGTTCGGTAAGTGCCTGGCGAATGAGTCCGGTAACATGCGTCAACCGGCCGACATTCGCCGAGGCAAGCGTTTCCGCATGTTCCTTGACCAGGAAGAACCAGTTACCGC
>CAZXJC010000352.1:0-3179 GCA_964640885.1 uncultured Pirellulaceae bacterium
CCGGTTCACCCTCAAAGCCTGCCCTGGCCGTTTCATTCCACCAGGAATCTCAGCAGTCGAACCGGCTGCTGGCCGCAACGAGAGAGAGACTAAGATGAAATCATTAGCTCGACGATGCTGGCCTGCCATACTTGTGTTGGCGACGGCGGTGACGGCAGCAGAACCTCCTCCAAGGTTGCCTAAAGTTTCACCGGCAGAGGCAGGCATGGATTCCCAACGACTGGCCCACATCGACCAGGTCGTGGCCGAAGGACTGGCCAAGCGGCAGATGCCTGGTTGCGTGGTCGCGGTCGGTCATCGCGGCAAAATCGTCTGGCTCAAAGCTTACGGGCACAAACATCTATAACCGGCCCAGGTTCCGATGACCGTTGACACAGTTTTTGACATGGCTTCCATCACCAAGCCGGTGGCGACAGCCACCAGCATCATGGCCCTGGTTGAGCAAGGTCAATTACGGATTGCTGAACGGGTATCCGCTTACGTACCAGAGTTCGCGGTCGAGGGGAAAAAGGATATCACGCTCTTCCAGTTATTGACGCACCAAGGGGGGCTGATCCCGGATAATTCACTCAAAGATTATCGGGATGGGCCAGGGCGTTCCATGGAACGTATCTATGCTCTAAAACCGATTTCTAAGCCGGGAGAGAAATTTATTTATACGGATGTTGGGTTCATTATGCTGGCCGACTTGGTTCAAAAGATCACGGGAATAAACGTCCACGAGTTTTCTCAACAACAGATTTTTCGTCCCCTGGGAATGACCGATACTGGCTACAAGCCTGGCCCAGCGCAACGAAAACGAGCTGCTCCCACGGAAACGCGAAACGGGAAATGGATGCAGGGAGAGGTTCATGATCCAAGAGCGTACTTACTTGGTGGCATCGCGGGGCATGCGGGCTTGTTCTCGACGGCCGAAGATTTGGCCGTCTATGCACAGATGATGCCCGGCGGCGGCCAATATGGCGGGATCAGGATTCTCAGTTCGCGGGCGGTGGATGTGATGACCGCACCGCAGGCAGTTTCCAGTGGCAAACGGGGGCTTGGTTGGGACAAGCGAACCGGGTATTCATCCAACCGTGGTGAATTGTTTACTGATCGCGCGTTTGGCCACGGCGGGTTTACCGGCACCTCGTTATGGATGGATCCGGGGCTCGATCTGTTCGTCATTTTCCTAAGCAATCGTTTACATCCCGATGGGACAGGTAAGATCAACCGATTAGCGGGTCGGATCGGTACCATAGCTGCTGCCGCTATCCAAGCACCCGACCAGAAAGAAGGGGGTAATCCCGACCATGAATGAACCGAGCGAAAGTAAACCTTTTGACGACACTCAAGCGTCAGAAGACTTGATCACGGTAGCCGGGGTACAAATGGACGTGACCCTTATGGACTTGGAAGCAAACTTGCAAGCCATGGAGGGTCACCTCAACGAAACCGCTGGCCAGGGAGCCCTGCTGACCGTATTTCCAGAATGTGCCTTAACTGGTTATTGTTTCGACAGCCTGGAAGAGGCGCTCCCTTATGCCGAGTCGATTCCTGGCCCCAGTACCGAACGCCTGGCAAAACGTTGTGCCGAACTGAACGTGTTTGTCGTTTACGGCTTGCTAGAAAAAGAGGGAGATGATTTGTTCAATGCCTGCGTGCTCGTCGGTCCCGAGGGACTGCTGGGATCGTACCGCAAGATTCACTTGCCCTACCTTGGTATTGACCGCTTCACCACTCCCGGCAATCGACCTTTTGCTGTCCAAGATGCTGGTCCCCTCAAGATCGGTATGAACATCTGCTATGACGGGGCTTTTCCTGAATCGAGCCGAATCATGGCCCTCCAGGGAGCCGACCTGATCGTACTGCCAACCAACTGGCCACCAGGGGCAAAATGTACAGCTGACTACGTCATCAATACTCGTGCCATGGAAAATGCTACTTATTACATGGCCGTTGATCGTGTCGGCAACGAGCGGGGCTTCGACTTCATTGGCCAAAGCCGGATCTGCGAGCCCAATGGCGATACCGTGGCAAGGGCCGATCATACGGACGAAGAAATACTCTATGCCCAAATTGACTTACGTCGGTCACGCAACAAGCACCTGGTGAGGGTGCCCGAAAAACACGAGATCCACCGCTTTGCAGATCGCCAACCGCAATGGTACGCTGCTTTAACTGAACCCGTCCAATCTCAACACAAGCGGAAAACATAATTTTCCCCAACCTTGATTAGGAGCATCCTTAGCCATGTTGGACCAACCACGCCAAAACTATCCCCTGCCCATCAATCGTCGCACCTTTTGTTCCAGCACCCTGGCGGGACTGGCAAGTTGCGCGTTGCCACCCGTTTTCAGTGCAACCTCCTATGCTAATGTTTTCAACCGGGCTGCCGGTGATTTGAAAGTGGTCGACATCAAACGGACAACTGTCAAAGTTCCCTATCGCCCTGCCCCGCAAAGGGCCATGGACCGCGAGTTACCTCACTGGCGATATTCCGAGGTTTTTGAAGTAACGTTACAGTCTGGGCACGTGGGATTCGGCGAAACGCTCCTCTATTACACCTGGGGAGTAACCCAGGATGATGATGTGGCTCGTGTTCAAGGCAAGAATGCTGCCGATGTCATGTGGGATGACGAACTGGGAGCCGGTCTGCAGATGGCACTCTTCGATGCCGTAGCCCGCGCTGCGGATGTACCGGTCCATCGACTGCTGGGACGCCAGGTCGCAGACAAAACGCCGCTCTCCTGGTGGAATATCGACATGGCCACCGACGACATGCTCTCGGAATGCCAGGAAGCTCATCGCCAGGGTTACATGGCCTACAAAACTAAGGGACGCCCCTGGTTTGATCTCTGGGATCAAGTTTCAACCGTGGCTAAAAAACTGCCAGGCGAATTCAAAGTCGATATGGATTTCAACGACACGCTACTAGACGCTAAGCGGGGCATCCCGATTCTCAAGGAATTGGAACAATATCCCCACATTGACATCTACGAAACACCGATCCCGCAGGGTGATATCGCCGGCAACCAGGCCATTTGCAAAGCCACGCGAGTATCAATCGCTATGCATTATGGAAACCCAGACCCGCTGGTAGCACTTCGCAATGACATTTGTGACGGTTTCATCATCGGGGGTGGTGCCAGTCGTGTGATCAAGCGAGGCAGCGTCTGCGAAATGGCTGACAAGCCGTT
>CAZXJC010000353.1:0-2630 GCA_964640885.1 uncultured Pirellulaceae bacterium
CCTGGCCCCTTTATTTCCGTCTTCACCTTCTTCCGCTTTCTTAGACCGCTCCCATCGCCGTCGCGCTGCACTCGTAGAAAAGTACTCTTGCGTGACCTCGGTGACTCCCATCTGCTTCCCAAATTTATCAGCTCCGTCACCGGCCAATAAGACATGTCGCGTCTTCGTCATTACAAGTCGAGCCAATGAGATAGGATTCTTGATCACCGTAACGCCGGCCACGGCACCACACGAAAGGTCTCGCCCATCCATGATGGAGGCATCTAGCTCGTGCCCGCCCTCATTATTAATGACGGCGCCACGGCCTGCGTTGAATATAGGATCTTCTTCCATTGCGCGAATAACCTTCTCTTCCGCGTCAAGTCTGGTGCCGCCATTGGCAAGTACAGCTGTGCCAATTTTCAAGACCCGTTCAACAGCCGCTTCTCTACCACGGCGGCCGTTTTCTCCGAGTTTTTCCGGCGCGCTGCCCGCACCGCCGTGAATCACGATCGCGTAGACAGCCTTTTCCTGGCCTTCCACCCGTGAGCTATCAAGCAGGCCGGCGAGGGCTACCGTGACGACAAAGAAGTGTACTATTAACCATTTCATTTTGATTGACTCCCTAAAAACGTCTGCCGAGAGTTGCGGATAGGCAGCCTTGACGCTTCATTCAGTTGCCTCGAGGGGCGCTGCCTTGCAAGCAATCTATCGTACTTTCCATGTCCGGTGGTAGCGGTGCCGTGAAAGTCATCTTTTCCCCGCTGTGGGGGTGGGTCAGCGATAGCTTCGCGGCATGGAGCGCCTGCCTGCTTAAAATGGCGCCCGCCTGCGCACCGTCTCCACTGAAACCTTGCAGACTAGCTTCGTCTATTTCACTGGCACCACCATAAAGCCGGTCGCAAAGGACCGGGCACTGTATATGCGCCAAGTGGACCCGGATCTGGTGAGTGCGGCCGGTCCGGGGTTGCAGTCGCAGCGTGCTGTATTTTTGATAGGTCTCCACCACCTCATAGAATGTCTCAGCTGCTCGCGACTGGGGACCGTCCTTTCGAATCGCCATTTTAGCCCGTTGGTTAGGGTGCGGTCCGATCGGCTGACGGATAACATCTCGATCGTGGTCTGGTCGCCCACTCACAATTGCAAAATATTCTTTTTTTACAGACCGGTCTTCGAACTGTTTGGCAAGTCGCTGGTGCGCCAGATCATTTTTCGCCGTTATGATCACACCGGTCGTGTCGCGATCCAGGCGATGCACAATTCCCGGTCGCGCCGCCCCGCTCACCGAACTTAACTCATCAAAATGGAATCGCAAGGCACTTGCTAAAGTACCGCCCCAGTGCCCTTTGGACGGGTGCACTACCATGTCGGATGGCTTATTGATCACAGCGACATGCTCGTCCTCGTAGACGATATCAAGTGGGATATCCTCGGGTTCGGGTCCGTCCACGGACGGGGCTGAAAACCCACCTGCCACCTGGTCACCCGCTGAAATCCGGTAGGAACGTTTTACCGCGCTGCCATTCACACGTATGTCACCGCCGTCGATAGCCGTGGATATGCGAACACGGCTCGTCTCTGCAAGGCGACCGGCCAAGAATGCGTCTAGTCGCTCGCCCTCGCTTTCCTCACCAACTACCAAGTCCACGTGATTGCTTGCGCTTTCATCTGAGGGCATGACAGGCCTTAGTTCGCGAAACGTGAACCTCTGGAGCAGCTACGGCCGCCACCACTCTACTTCTTGTCTGCCGGCGGTTCTGCTGGCTTCGCGCCGCCCTTTTTGGGCTCTGCGTTGGTGCCATCTTCGGCGGGCTTCTTGTCCCCGGGATCGTTTGCCTCCGGATCATTCTCGGTGGGCGTTACCGGATCCTTTGCTGGCTCAGTCGTTTCCGCGGCACCTTCGACTGGAGCGGGCGGTGGGGTTGAAAGCCCCGCCGGCAGTGCACCCGGATTGAATGGCGGCGCACCGCCTAAGCCACCATCAGCCGACGGTGGTGGTTCGGGTAGATCTTGTTGCGCCAGCCACGACGCCCAATCCTGACGTTCGGCCAGGATTTTTCCATCTGCCCATGTTTTTCCGGCGATCGGGGAAAGTATTCGCAGTCGGTATTCTGCCAACCGTTTAACGCCTGTTGACGTCGAGGTATCGGCCAGCTGGCGGTATGTCTCCTGGGCATCTTGGATATACTTCTGATGCAAATCTGTTTGGGAAGGCTTGTCCTTCGCCTCGGCTTTGGAGGGAACGAAGCTCAAACCCTCTGACGCTTGCCCGTAGCCATATCGAATGCGATCATAAAGTTCGCCGTTATCGTTGTGTCCCGCCGCGAGAAGATCTTCATAAATACTGCGCGTTCTCAGGAACGTCAGCCGCGCTTCTGCCTGGTCTGTATACAGCTGCCGCATTCCCACTGCCAACAGTGCATTTCCAGCGGCGGCGCGTATCCACCCTTCCGCCTCAGCTCCCTTATTGCTATCGGCTAGTGCTTCGAGGTCAGCTGCGACGGATGAATAGGCAGTAATCTCGCGGCTCAGCCGCGTCGCCCTTCCGAGGGCGTCGGCATCAGAGATTTCGGCGAGTTTAGCCTCCACGGAGATCTTCATGAACTCTTCCAACAGGGCCGTTGCCTTCTTCCTTGCGCTTGCCCGTAGCC
>CAZXJC010000354.1:0-7124 GCA_964640885.1 uncultured Pirellulaceae bacterium
CCCTCAGTAACCGGCCGGTCTTCGTCAACGACTGGCAACCTTAACGAGAGTAAAAACAGAAAGGACCGAATCATGAATGCCCATCGCTGGGACTTAGCTGGATTACTTGTACTACTAACTGCGATTGCGATCGATCAGCCGGTGGTGGCCAAGATTTTTCGGTTCCGCCGCACCCGGACTGCCGTCGTTGCTGACAAGTCAACCACAACACCAATCGCAGACTTGGATGCGGTCACTTGTGCTGAAGGGTCAACCGCATGCTGTGACTCGCTCGAAGCCAATGACACAGATGTCTGTTGCAACCTTCATTTCGTGAGTGCTGAAACGTTTGTTCCGGAGACCATCCTCGGTGACTTGGATGATGACGGAGTCATCAGTCCTGCGGAAGCCCGGTCTGTACTCAATGACGCCGGGATTAAAGAAGAGCTGTTTGCTCTGCCGGTTAGTAAACAGAAGGAATACTTAATGTATTTTGATGCTGAAATTCGAACCCAGATCGACCGCCTGGCTGCCACCCATGGCACTTGGAAATGGCGATTTGCTCTTCGATCAGCAGCGAACATGGGATTAACGGCGACTGAAGCCGAAGCAATAGCTGTTGCCTGGCTAAATTAAGCGGGCAGTTCAATCAGCCGACAGGGGTGTACGAAAACTCGTGCACCCCTGTTTCGTTTCTTGGCCAACGTTTGAGGATGCGTCGAATCATACCGTTGCATTTCAACGGACAGACGATACGCTGTGTGATAGCAGGAAACACAAAACGGGTGGCACGATGTCAAAGCTCTACTACTACTATTCTGCGATGAATGCAGGGAAATCAACCACGCTGCTGCAATCAAGCTACAACTATCGAGAGTGCGGCATGCACACCCTGCTGCTGACTCCTGAACTGGACCATCGTTACGGTACGGGCAAGATCACCTCTCGTATTGGCTTAGAATCAGAAGCCACGATGTTTGCCCAGGTCGACAACCTGTTCGAGGTTGTACGGTCCAGCCACGAACAGCAGGCGATTGACTGTGTGCTGGTCGACGAAGCCCAGTTCCTGACCAAAAAGCAGGTCTCGCAGTTAGGCGACGTAGCCGATCGGCTTGACATTCCGGTGCTGACTTATGGCTTGCGGACTGATTTCCAGGGCAACCTGTTCGAAGGCAGTACCTTTTTACTGGCCTGGGCCGATAATCTCGTTGAGATAAAAACAATCTGTCATTGCGGAAGCAAGGCTACCCGTGTCATGCGGCTCGATGGCGACGGCAACGTGATCCGGGAAGGATCGCAGATCAAAATCGGTGGCAACGACCAGTATGTTTCAGTTTGCCGCAAACACTTCAAGGAAGGCCTCGCCACGCGCCAGGGCAACGAATTCCTGTTTGCCCAACTCGAGGAAGCAGAAGAGTAAGTCCATTTCGCATGATCAGCGAATTTTCTTTGGCACCGGCTGTCCTTCCGGAATGAAACTGAAATAGGTTCGTCCCTTCATACGTTCTTTCCAGTCGGCTCGAGCAGCCACGATCAACTGCGGCTGCTGGTAAAGATCAAGGGCCGTCAGGGCGAGCGTCTTGGCTGCGTAGATAATTCCCTTTTCACCGATGGACGATCCGATCGCAGCTACATTTTGCCAACTATGACCAGGACTTTGCGACGCCATGCAGGTGGTCCGCAAGCCGCCGGTAGGAACTCGCCAGCTAATATCGCCAACATCGGTCGAGCCTTTACTCGGTGGCCCGTTAACCGTCGCACGGTGAATGCGATCATCAATGGCCAGCGGAAACTGGGTGCCAAACTGCTCCGTCAATGGCGCTTGCAACCGACGGGCAAACTGCGTTTCCTCAGCTGTGAATTTGGGTGCCCCCAATAATTCCAATTTGCTAGTCACCAGGTCCGCCAGCGGAGCATTGGGAATAATCTCGTGACAATCCGTATCAACTTTGATTGTCAGCTTAGTACGCGTCATCTTGGCCGCGCCGGCAGCAATATCCTGCAACCAGCGAAAATTATATTCCACGTCTGCATGATCGTCAGCTCGACAAAAATACCAGACTGTTGCAGTCGGCGCCACCACGTTGGGCGCTCCACCGCCATCTACAATCACGTAATGAATGCGGGCATCTTCCTTGACATGCTCCCTCATGAAATTTGCGCCAATATTCATCAGCTCGACCGCATCCAGAGCACTTCGTCCTTTCTCGGGACTAACCGAGGCGTGAGCAGCCGTGCCTGTAAAAGTAAACTTGGCGGAAACAAGTGCCTTCGAACTGGAAGCCCAGGCCCCATTGCTACTACTGGGATGCCAGTGCAAACAGATATCCAGGTCATCAAATTGCTTGTCGAGTGTCATATAAATCTTGCCGATAACTGTCTCTTCAGCAGGTGTTCCGTAAAGACGAATCGTCCCCGGCAACTTGTGTTCTTCCAGTGCTCGGCGAATCGCCAGTGCTGCTCCTAGCGACCCTGCCGCCAGGCCTGAATGTCCACAGGCATGTCCCGGACGTCCATCGGTTACCGCCTTGCGAACGGGAGCGACCTGTTGGGACATCCCTGGCAAGGCATCATATTCAGCCAGGATTCCAATTACCGGTTTTCCCGAACCATAGCTGGCCACAAAAGCCGTTGGCATACCTGACAGCCCGGATTTCACCTGGAACCCGGCGGCCTTTAACTTGCCAATCAGCAACTGGCTGGACTGCCGTTCTTCGAGTCCTACTTCGGCCCATTTCCAAACTTGCTGATTAACCGATTTCAATTCCTCGCTACGACGATCAACTTCCTGAACTGCCGTTCGCTGCACCGGGTCAAGTTTTCCCTGCTGGGCCCAGAGACCAGGCGTCCAGGGGAAGAGCAGCAGACAAAACATAATCCAGTTAAGACGATGAGTACCAAGCATGAGAGATTCCTTGTATTACAAGACCAACGGCAACCAGCAGGATTGCTTGAACGAAATCAAGCAAGTCACTGAAACGAACCGTGCTGCCTCCCCACCTTATCGCACACTTCAGCCGGTGCAACCCCCGGAGCAATAGCTGAATCAGTGGAGCCCCGCATCACCAGGAGCGACGATATTCGTCTAGATAGCCAATTGCGACTGGGGATCAAAAAAGTGAATGTGTTGCGGATCAATACTGATCCTCAGCGACTGCTGAGCTTCAAATTGCTGCTGATTATCAACACGGGCAAGAACTCGCCCACCGCCATAGTCTAATTCCACGATGGTCTCCGCGCCGAGCAACTGGCTCAAAACAACAGTCACATCGATACCCGTTTCTGACGAGCTTGGCGCCAACAGTTGCAGATGCTCAGGTCGCACACCGAGAGTGATCTGGCGATCCAGTCGATCGTGCAATCTGCGAGCTCGTGTTGAGGGAATGAGTAATCGGAACTGATCTGCCTGAAAGTAAGTCGCCTGTTCTTCTGCCACCAGCTTGCCTTCTAGCAGGTTCATCGGAGGGTTACCAATAAACTGGGCAACAAATCGATTCGCCGGTGCTGAATAAATCTCCCGCGGTTCAGCGAATTGTTGAATCTTCCCCTCGTGCATGACGGCAATTCGATCCCCCATGGTCATCGCCTCGACCTGGTCATGCGTTACGTAAACCATCGTCGCCTGCAAACGTCGATGTAACTTGATCAATTCAGCTCGCATCACGAGCCTCAGTTTCGCATCCAGGTTACTCAACGGTTCATCCAGCAAAAACACCTGGGGATCTCGCACGATGGCCCGTCCGACGGCCACACGCTGCCGCTGCCCACCCGATAACTGGGAGGGCTTGCGAGTCAATAAATCCTCGATCCCGAGCAATTCAGCCGCTTCTTGGACGCGTCGCTGAATCTCTGCCCTCGGCACCCGCCGCATCTTGAGTCCAAATGCCATGTTTTGGGATACGTTCATGTGCGGATAGAGCGCATAGTTTTGAAACACCATGGCAATATCACGGTCCTTGGGAGGAACCTGCAGGACAGACCGCCCGCCAATAAAGATCTCGCCACTGTCAGCCTC
This sequence comes from uncultured Pirellulaceae bacterium, assembly GCA_964640885.1. GTDB lineage: Bacteria > Planctomycetota > Planctomycetia > Pirellulales > Pirellulaceae > JAZADA01. The sequence goes on from CAZXJC010000354.1 coordinate 3,995, forward strand.
TTCCAGGCCAGCGATCAAACGCAAGGTAGTCGTTTTCCCACATCCTGAGGGGCCGACCAGCACCACCAGTTCCTGGTCCTGGATCTGCAAATAGACCCGGTTCACAGCCAACGTCTCACCGAACTGCTTTGTCAAACCCTGGAGGACAACCTCAGCCATGATCAAACGCTCTCCAGGAAGGCCAGCAATTATCCGCGTGGACGAGTTAATATATCGTGAACTACGTTGCCATGAACGTCAGTCAGGCGATAATCCCGACCCTGGAAACGATAGGTCAATCGTTCATGATCGATCCCCAGGCAATGCAAAATCGTGGCATGGAAATCATGCACATGCACCGGATTTTCACTGATGTTATAGGAATAATCATCCGTCTTACCGTAGCTCATCCCCGGCTTCACACCACCACCGGCCATCCAGAGGGAAAAACAACGCGGGTGATGATCACGGCCAAAAGCATTCGGATTTCCTTGCGCGTAAACTGTGCGACCAAATTCGCCGCCCCAGATCACCAGCGTATCTTTGCGCATGTCCCGTTGTTTCAAATCAGCAATCAAGGCCGCCGAACCCTGATCACTCTCCTTGGTCAACACTGGCAAGTTCTTCGCCGCGTTGCTGTGATGATCCCAGCCACGATGGAACACCTGGATAAACCGGACTCCACGTTCGGCCAGCCGCCGCGCCATCAGGCAATTGGCCGCATGGGAACCCGGTTGTTTCGCCTCTTCACCGTAGAGTTTAAACGTGCTTTCCGGCTCATCGGAAATGTCTGCCAGTTCAGGAACCGAGGTCTGCATTCGGTAGGCCATTTCATACTGGGCAATGCGAGTCGTAATCTCGGGATCACCAATTTCCTTGAGCCGCAAGGCATTGAGCCTGGCAAGTTGATTCAACCAGGATCGACGGCTGGCCAGGCTGCCACCGGCAGGATCATTCAAGTAGAGGACCGGATCTCCCTGGCTGCGGAACTTGACTCCCTGGTATTTCGATGCCAGGAAACCACTTCCCCACAAGCGATCATAAAGAGGCTGAGCCTGGCCAAAGTTGTTACGGGTCAGCATCACAACAAAAGCCGGCAAGTTTTCGGTTTCACTCCCCAGTCCATAACTAAGCCAGGCTCCCAGGCTCGGTCTGCCTGGTTGCTGGTGACCCGACTGAAAAAATGTCACTGCCGGATCGTGATTGATCGCCTCGGTGTGCATTGACTTAATCACACAAATATCGTCTGCCACCTTTCCCAAGTGAGGCAACAAGTCACTTAGCCAAAGTCCTGATTCACCATGTTGGCGAAATTTGAAAGGAGATTTTACGACCGGGAACTTCTTCTGGCCGGCCGTCATACCAGTGAGCCGCTGGCCATCCCGAATGGTAGCGGGCAACTCTTGCATATGCAGCTTTTCCAATGACGGCTTGTAGTCAAACAAGTCGACATGCGAAGGAGCCCCAGACTGCAACAGGTAGATCACGCGTTTGGCCGTCGGTGCGAAATGTGGAATCCCTGGCAACCCGCCGCTGCCAGCAGTAGTGGCTGGTTGCTGAGCAACTGTTGCTCGATCCTGGTTCAACAGGTGCGCCAGCGCAGCCACACCGATTCCGGTACTGGATCGGCGAAAGAACTGCCGTCGGTTCTCGATCAGACGTGATTCCCAGCAGGGATGATTCATTACTTAACCCTTTGTAATCGCTTCATCCAAATTCAATAACATTCGCGTTACGCTGGTCCAAGCTGCCTGTTCAGCTTCATCGAGCTGAGGAACTTGTCTGGCTTGTCCAACCTGCAGAAGCTTCCTGGCAGCTGCCTCGTCGCCACGAAAGCGGCTCAGCTCCGACTGGTAAACCGAAGCGATCAGTCTCGACTCTTCTTTTGTCGGACGTCTTCCGGTTGCCAGCCGAAAACTAAAAACAACTCTTGCCTCAACCGAATCACCACCTTCCCGCACCACCCGTTCAGCCATCTGGCGAGCCGCCTCAATAAACTGCGGTCCATTAAGCAACAACAAGGATTGCAGCGGCGTGTTGGTTCGGGAGCGTTGCAAGGTACAAAACTCGCGCTCCGGAGCATCAAGTGTCTTGAGCATCGGCGAAGGAACGGTCCGTTTCCAGAACGTGTACAGGCTCCTGCGGTAAAGGTCTTCTCCCTGTCCTTGCGGGTATTGCCTGGAATAACCAGGCCGATTATTCAATTCCGTCCAGAGCCCCTTGGGCTGGTAAGGATAAACACTTTTCCCTCCTAATCGCCGGACCAGCAAGCCACTAACAGCCAGCGCGTTGTCACGAATTTCTTCCGCTGCCAGTCGCATTCGCGGGCCACGGGCCAGCAGACGATTTTCCGGATCAGCCGCATAAGCAGCCGACCCCACGTGAGAAGATTGCCGGTAGGTCGCCGACGTCAAAATCAACCGATGAACCTTCTTGATATCCCATCCTTCCCGAATAAACTCTGCGGCCAGCCAGTCAAACAGCTCTCCATGACTGGGTAATTCACCCTGCACTCCAAAGTCTTCCGATGTTTTCACGAGACCGATGCCAAACAGACGCTGCCAGTAACGGTTGACCGTCACTCGCGCGGTCAACGGATGAGAAGGATCAACCAGCCACTGGGCCAGTCCCAGTCGGTTCCGAGGCGCCGCCGCTGGCAACACTGGAAAAATCGCCGGCACCGAAGCCGTGACTTTTTCACCGGGTGCGTTGTACTGACCACGATTAAGAATGAACGTATCTCGCGGTTTGGCAAGATCTTTCATGACCATGGTAGCCGGAAATGCCTTAGCCTTACTCCCTTCCAGGGCCGCAATTTGATCCATCAACACCTTCTGTTTGCCATAACGTTGCCGGTAATAGGTCGCCAGTTTCTGCTGTTCCGACTCGGAACGCTCGCTGGTCACCAGGGATGCAATTTGCACAATGTCCGCCGGTGGCCCGTCGTAGCCCAGCGACTCGGCCGGTGCCGAACTTACCGACAGCCTGACCCGCCCGACTCCGTGGGTCCCAAAATTGGCTTCATGCCGCAGTCGAAATCGCAACTCGCTACCACCTTTATATCCAAACGGTACGGCCGCCACGAAAATAGCAGCCACTGGTTTCTTACGTGTCGGGCCATCCACAGCCCAACCGTTATTGTTGGTCACGG
>CAZXJC010000355.1:0-8445 GCA_964640885.1 uncultured Pirellulaceae bacterium
AATCGGCATATCCTTGGTTTCCGGTGTCAGCCGGGCACTAGAGCCCTGCGTGATCAGGACGTATTCACCTTCGCCGGCTCCCAGCATGTCGACCGCTACGAAGGTTCGACCAGTCGTACTGAGGCTAGCCCGTTTTTCGGCTTCCAGCCGATAGGGTTCGACAACCAGCAACTTGTAGCCGACCATTGACTCTACCTTTTGGGTAGAGACAACCGATCCGGTAACACGTGCAACAAACATGATTTATCCTTCCAAAAGTTCTTGGGTCTGACGGGCGACGATCAATTCTTCATTGGTCGGCACCACCCAAATCTGCGTTTGACTCTGCGAACTGCTAATGCAAGTTTCGCCGTCAACCGCCGTGTTGGCATCCAGGTCCAATTCAATCCCCAATTGCTGAAGATTCTCACAAACGGCACTGCGAATGTGCACACCGTTTTCACCAATTCCACCAGTGAAAACGATCGCATCAGCGCCGCCCAGTTCGACGAGCAAGCCGCCCAGGTAACGCCGCACTTCTGAGGTAAACAGGTCGAGCGCCAGTTGCGCTCGTTCGTTCCCGGTCGCTGCCGCTTCCTGCAAATCCCGCACATCGCCACTGACACCACTCACGCCCAGCAACCCGCTGCGAGTCGCCAGCTCATCGAGCACTTCTTCGAGTGTCTGGCCGGTCTTCTCAATAATGTCCGGCAAGGCAAAGGCGTCAAAATCACCGACGCGGTTATTGTGAGGAATGCCTGTCTGGGGGCTCATCCCCATCGAGGTCATGACACTCTCTTGCCCACGAATCGCACAGAGGCTGCTAGACCCACCAAGGTGGCAGGAGATCACTCTCAAATCATCCCGTTCGAGCAGTTGCGCTGTCCGATAGGCAATGTAACGATGACTGGCACCGTGAAATCCCCACCGCTTGATGTGCCATTGCTGACCCCAATCGTAGGGAATGCCATACCACCGCAGGTGTTCAGCGACCGTGGCATGAAAACCGGTTTCAAAGGCTGCTACCAAGGGCATCTCGGGCAGTCGTTCGGCCAATTGCCGCATCGCTGCGATGTAGGGAGGATTATGGGCGGGTGCTACTCGGTTCATTTCTTCCATGGCCGAAAGCACCTGGTCATTAATCCGCTGCACCCCACTGATACTGCCACCGTGAACCGCCTTGAAGCCAATGGCTGCAACTTCTGTTGCCTCTTGCAGGCAACCGGTTTCTGGATCGGTCAGTTGTTGCAGACATTGACGGACGGCGACTGCATGATCCGGCACGGGGGCCGTCAATTGCTGCCGCTTGCCGGCAATTTCAACAAAGCAATCGCTCTCGGCAGCACCGATTCTCTCGATCCCACCGCGCGCTAGTTGTCTTTCGTCTGTCATATCGAACAACCGATACTTGAAACTTGTTGAGCCCAGGTTGGCTACCAGGATTTTCATCGTCCACGAATCCTTTCTGAAGCCTTGGGGCCTCGCAGAGAGTCCAGTTCACGAGCGAACTGAAATTTCAACGCGGCTATCCAAGAACCATTAAAATCGCGTCGTCGACTGTCCGCCTAGGACAGGTACGCACTGACAACTCCGTCGGCAGGACGTGGAATCACGTGACTGCTAACCAATTCGCCTAACTGCGTGGCCGCGGTCGCACCAGCTTCGACAGCAGCACGAACGCTACCGACGTCACCACTAACGACAGTCGTTACAAGTCCGCCACCGATGTCAACGCGCTTGAGCACTTTAACGTTGGCAGCTTTAGCCATGGCATCCGTCGCTTCGACGAGCCCGACTAAACCTCTGGTTTCGACCAGTCCAATTGCTTCTTGCATTTCTAGGTTCCTTTAGTCATTTCTCTAACACTTCTTCATAACCGCTCACGCCCCGCCGCTGGCGAAGCCGAGCCCGTGACAAGCGTTCTAGTCCTTAGAAGCCTTTTTAAAGCTCTTGGGCAGAACACCATTGAGGTCGTCATGTGGTCGGGGGATCACTTGTACGCTCACCACCTCACCAACGCGTCCCGCGGAATTGGCACCGGCGTCGGTAGCCGCTTTGACAGCTGCCACGTCACCACTGACAAAACTGGTAACCAGGCCGCCACCGACCTTGTCCCAGCCGAGGAACTCAACATTCGCCGCTTTCATCATGGCGTCGGTTGCTTCGACCAGAGAAACAAATCCCTTGGTCTCAATCATTCCTAACGCTTCCCTTGTCTTGGCCATGTTGCATCTTCTCCGTATTAACAGGAACTAAAACAAACAAACGTCTCTTCAACCGGGCAGGAAACGCTCCCACCCGAACCTTTATCACTTCGATAAAATGTGCTTCTATCTCTTGAGGAGGTCGCCTTCGCCGCCACACTATTAACTAGTGGCAGGCACAAGCTTCCTCCTCTTGTTTCAACAACTCGACGTGCGTCGCCTGGTCCAGATGGCAGGCGTTTCCTTCGTCCGTATCAATATGAACTTCCAGCTTGCTGACCTCGTCAGCCCGTACCAGTAAATCTTCGAAAACAACCGTGTTCTGTTCTGATTCGACTCGCAGTTTCATCAGGTCGCCGTTGCTAACGCCATAGGCCCGGGCACAATCCAAATTCATGTGAACGTGACGAGCTGCTCGAATGACCCCCTGCGACAATTCCACGACACCCCGCGGCCCAACCAATACGCAGCCAGGTGTTCCTTCGATCTTGCCGCTGTGACGAATCGGGATATCCAAGCCGAGTGAAATAGAATCAGTAAAGGCCAACTCAACCTGGCTGAACGGTCGCGTGGGACCGAGCACCCGAACCGTCGGTAACATGCGACGCCGCGGACCGACTACCATGACCGTCTCCTCAGCCGCGTAGAAACCGTCCTGGTAAAGGTCCTTCATGGGTGTAAGCGTATGTCCCGGACCAAAAAGTGTCTCCACGTGTTCGTCGCAAAGATGAACATGACGAGCCGAAATACTGACTCTCAAGTCGGAAGGCTGACTGCCCGCTGCGGGCTGCGAGGCAGCTTGTGGAGCAGACTGACCAGCAACAATCTCCCGCACGATTCGTTCAATCATGCCGCGATCAACCGTTGCAGATGTGTTTGTGGCCGTTGCCATGTTGCTACTCACTCTCTGTTTCCACTTTTCTAGTGACCAGCCTACTGACTGGGCGCGACTACTACCGTAACGCCGGCCGCTTCCAAACGCTGTCGCCACTCAGGCGTTACCGCGTCGTCCACCACCAACGTGTCAATTCCTCCTAAATCACATAAATGAGCCAGGCTGCTGCGATCAAACTTGGTGCTGTCTACCAGGACAATCACCTCGTCTGCCGCTGCCATCATGGCCCGTTCGGTCTCTACCAGTAACAAGTTGCTGTTGTAAAAACCGTCCTCGTTTAATCCGGCCACGCTCAGCACGGCCTTCTGTACTTTCAGTTCTGCCAGCATCTGGTTGGCATAAGGTCCCAATAGCACACCCGTGCGGGCATGCACGTAACCGCCAACCATCACCAGGTCCGCCGTGTCACTGCCAGCAAACAAGGTTCCGACCGGCAGCGAGTTGGTAACCACCTGCACCGATCGACCGACCAGCAACTGGGCTAATTCGTAAGTCGTACTTCCTCCATCCAATAAAATGGTCTCACCGTCGGCAATACGTGCCACGGCTGCCCCTGCAATCTCTTGTTTCTTGGTCCAATTCTCGTTCTGACGCTGGTCAAAATGAGGCAGCTTGGGCGATGGCCCGGTGTAATTCACACCACCATGCGTCCGCCGCAACACCTGTTGTTGCTCCAGAAAGTCTAGGTCACGCCGTACGGTTGACTCGGAAACTTTCAATGTTTGCGCTAAATTCGGTAACCCGGCGAATCCCTGTGACCGGACCAGCTCTAACAGGCGACTACGTCGCTCTTGCACGCTCATCGAAAAACCCTTATTTCCGTGGACTAAGATGAAACCAAGGCCTCAACCATCGGCTGCATCATACCACTTATCTGCTATATATCTATCACGTACTGATAGTTTTCTTTCACTTTATTATGCTTTCCAGCCGCAAAAAGGCCAGTAGCGAGGGAAATGGCGCGCAACCACAGACTTAGAAACGGTTTACAGAAGGCGACTTGAACCACTGCCGGAGTCCCTTATTTCAATTTCCCGCGGGGAAAGAAACGCATCAGCAGGCCGAGTACAAGATAGTTGAAGAGCAACAGCCAGCGCCAGCTTTCTAATTCACACCTCTGGAGATATGAGCTGAGCGCGAGGCCCAAGGCCAGCAGGCTAACGAGCAGCAAAAACATGCCCCCCAGAAAACGAATCGACCGACTTGCGACACAGCCGATTGGAGAGTGCAAAACCTCCGAGAACCACCGACGCACTGGAGCAACTGCGCCCAAGCTAACCACGAACGGAACAAGCCCCATCAAAACGCATACCGAGAGTGGGATCCTCATTCCCTCGCAAACGACAGCCACCGCCAGCAACGTAACAAAAGAGGAAAGCACTAAGACTAACACGAAAAACGCAGACCATGCACAGCCATTCGAATCCGATTGATCGAACTCCTTCAACTGGTCCAGCGGACTAGTTGCGTCTTCCGTCTCAATCGCAACCTCGGTAACATCCGACTTCTCTGTACTCAAGTCTTCGTTCATCGAATCGACTCCTCGCCTACCAACACGTTGTAACTGTGGCTTTCCGTATCTGAGCCCGAACCCTAGTCGTCCTGCTGCTGCACCTCCACCCGCCGCCCCTTCACCTGGACCTGCCCCTCAGCGATTAAGCGGAGAGCTTCCGGGTAAGCCTCACACTCGACTCGGAAAATCCGCCTGGCCAGGGTCTCAGGAGTATCACCATGCTCAACCGGCACACTGCGTTGCAGAATAATCGGACCGTGATCATACTCGTCGTCAACGAAATGAATCGTACAGCCACTCACCTTCGCACCGTATTCCAAAACGGCCTCGTGGACACGTCTTCCGTAAAAGCCATGGCCACAAAAAGCTGGTATCAAGCCGGGATGAATATTGACTACGCGATTCTCAAAGTCTGACGGAATCAACACGTGTTTCAAAAACCCACCCATAACCACCAACTCGACCCCCGCTTGTCGGCAGGGTTCGAAAACGGCTGCCGAAAACTCTTCGGGCGTCTCCGATTCCGTCCGCTTGACGATTTTGGCTGGAATATTGGCCTCTTCGGCATAGCCCAGTCCGCCCGCTGAAGGATTGCTGGAGATAACCAGCCGCACCTCAATGGGCAGGTGCTGATCGCTAATCTTCAGCAGTAAATTACGGAGCGTCGTTCCACCACCGGAGATAAGGACGGCAACCGGCATCGGATTAGCTGTCGTGTAGGCGGTCACATCAGGCCTCCGTTGAACCCTCTGCTGGGGAATCGCCGTCAGCCACCTGGACCGACAACGTAATGGACATTTCCGCTACTTCATGGGACACCGCTTCGCCACCGGTTGCTTTGCAGGAGATCGAATTAGCCAGGGTTTCCCGCTGGATGTAATCAGAAAACTCATCAATTGCTGCGGCCAACTCACCTTCAGCACCGACGATCGCAACCTCGATACGGTCGGTGAACTGGCAGTCCAATTCCTTACGTCGTTCCTGGATCAAACGAACCAGGTCACGGGCATACCCTTCCTTGAGAAGATCTTCGGTCAGCTCGGTGGAGAGGACGACCACGCAGTTCTGACCTTGCGCTGCCGCCCAACCTTCCTTGGCTTGCAGACGAACCTCGATATCTTCCTGGTCCAGTAGGATGGTCTCCTCTCCCAGATCGAGAGCCACTTGTCCATTTCGATTCAGGTCGGCCAGCATCGCGCCTCCGTCAGTCCCCTGGAGCGCCTGCTTGACGTTCGGCATCAGTTTCCCGACACGCGGACCGAGACGTTTAAAATTCGGCACAATCTGGTAGGTAATGTATTCTTCGGCTTCCTGGGTATAGGCGACTTCCTTGACATTCAATTCTTCTCTCAACAACTGGTCGTGTTCCTGCAACCACTGCTGGTGCTCGGTCTGGCCAAGAATAACTTCGACCTTGGCCAGTGGCTGGCGGACTTTCAAGGCTGCTTCCATGCGGGCACTGCGACCGAGCGAAGCGATTTCACGCAGGACGGTCATTTGCTCCGAGAGAGCACGGTCACTGCGTGCATCGTCGGGCTCGGGATAATCGCACAGATGGACACTTTCCGCGGCTCGTCCGTCGTAGACGCCAGCCAGGTTCTGCCAAATAGTTTCCGCCATAAATGGTGTCAACGGAGCGATCAGCTTGGAAAGCGTCAACAACGACTCGTAGAGCGTCCAATAGGCATCCAGTTTCTGCTGGTCCGACCGATCAGCACTCCAAAAACGATCGCGACTGCGGCGTACGTACCAGTTACTAAGTGCATCCACGAACGCGTTTAGACAATTGGCGGCAGCATAATTGTCATAAGCATCCATCCGCTCGATGACAACCCGGTTCGTCTCGTTCAACTCACTCAACAGCCAGCGCTCCAGCTCACCGCGCTGGTCAACCGCTCGGTAGCTGGCCGCCTGCATTAGGGTGTCGGGTGTAAGTTGCCCGACCTCGCCGGAGATTTCTTCAGCAGGGCTGAAGCCATCGATATTGGCATAGATATTGAAGAAGCTAAAGACATTCCAGAGCCTTAACAGGAATTCGGGAATACTCGCCTTGATCGTCTGTTCTTTGTAGCGAATTGGCGTCCAGGGAGCCTGGTTGGCAAAAAAGAACCAGCGAAGCGCGTCAGCTCCATAACGGTCGAAAATCTCCTGGGGTTCTCGATAGTTACGCAAGCTCTTGGACATCTTGCGACCATCTTCACCGAGCATCACCCCGAGCACGATACAGTTACGGTAGGGGTGCGGAAAGTCATGAATCGGGACCGTCTCATCACCTTGCTGATCTTCACTGCGTGGCCCAAACAGCATCGTACTGATGGCCAGTTGGCTATAGAACCAGCCTCGCGGCTGATCCTGCGCTTCGCTAATATAATCAGCTGGAAACTGATCCGCGAAGGCTTCGTGCCCCTGGTGTGGGTAGCCCCACTGGGCAAAGGGCATCGCTCCCGAATCGTACCAGCAATCGATCACCTCGGTGACACGCTGCATGCGAGCCCCTTCAGCAAAAGGTGAGTCGTAAGTAATGGCATCGATGTAGGGTTTGTGAACTTTCAGGTCTTCCACCAGTTCGGGATTTTCTGCCTTGGCTTCTTCCCACACCTGGGTCCCATCGATCCCCGGTTTCTCGAGCAGTTGCTGGTAGCTGCCAACTGCCTCCTGTTTACCTGTTTCCTGGCAGACCCAGATCGGCAGCGGCGTACCCCAGTAGCGTTCTCGCGAGAGTGCCCAGTCGACATTTGATTCCAGGAAGTTACCAAACCGTCCGTCGCGAATATGTTCGGGCTGCCAGCGAATTTGCTGGTTGTTACTGAGCATCTGCTCTTTGAATTCGGTCGTGCGGATAAACCAACTCTGTCGTGGGTATTGAATGAGCGGGTCCTGGTCGGCTCTCCAGCAAAACGGGTAATCGTGCAGGTATTGTTCGAGGTGAAAGAGCTTGCCTTCTTCGCGAAGCTGTCGGGAAATATCCTTATCTGCTTCCTTCACCCAACGGCCCTGGTAGTCGGGATTTTCCTCCGTAAACTTCCCATCGGGACCGACCGAGCAAATCAATTGCGGACCACTTTCATCAACAAACCGCTGTTGCTCTTCAAGCAGCACGTCGTAATCGACCTCGCCGAAGGCAGGCGCCTGGTGGACCACCCCCGTCCCGCTCTCGGTGGTAACAAAATCAGCAGCCACCACTCGCCAGGCAACATGTTGCGACTGGCCGTCTGCCAGGGTTCCCGTGGTTTCACCGTCTTGCTGGTAGTAGTAGTCAAAAGGTGGCAGGTACCGCTGGCCCAGCAACTCACTGCCCGAGCATGTTTCCACGACTTGCAACGTCTGTTTTGTTTTCTCGGCCACGGCTTCCACTAGCGAGGCGGCCATGACTAGACGATTCCCCGTCTCTTCTTCCTCGACCGTGGCATATTCCAATTCCGGGTTAACTGCCGCGAACTGGTTGCTGGGCAGCGTCCAGGGAGTCGTAGTCCAAACCAGCAGGCTTGTATCCGGTTTCTCGAGAAGGGGAAAACGAACGTAGACACTCGGATCAGCTACTTCCCGGTACCCCTGCCCAACTTCTCCGGCACTCAAGGCCGTCCCTCCCTGTGCCCACCACCAAACGATCTTATGTCCCTGGTAGAGCAAACCCCGGTCGAAGAGATTTTGCAGTGACCACCAGACACTTTCGACATAAGACTGTTCGTAAGTAACATAGGCATCATCCAGGTGAATCCAGAAGCCGAGACGTTCAGTCAAACGCTCCCACTCCTGCATATAACGCCAGACGCTCTCCTGGCATTTGTGGATGAACGGTTCCACGCCAAACGCTTCAATTTCTTCTTTCGAGTGAATCCCCATTTCCTTGCAGA
>CAZXJC010000356.1:0-4190 GCA_964640885.1 uncultured Pirellulaceae bacterium
GGGCCTTTGCCAAGGGTGGGATCGTGATTTTGGCAGCCTATGTGATTGCTTGTCTTCTTTACGGCGTGGCAGTCTCGTTTTACGGTGTGACACTGCCGTTTGAGACATGGAATAAGATTTCCGGCGGTGGAGGGGCCACCCTCTTTAGCAGTTCCATCGGTGTTTGGTATGGAGGGGTACTGGCTGCTGTTGGTTTTACCTCGACATTTTTACACTACTATTATGATGGTTTTATTTGGAAGTTTCGTCACAAGGAGAACCAGCAAAACCTGGTCCTCGAAGAGTCGACCAGCGCAGAGACGGACTCCGGCAATCAAGCAGCTGGCCACTCCTGGTGGGCAGGCCGAGCGGGCACGCGTTCACCGGTCCAAGTACTGCGTCGACAATCCTTCTACCTGGGGTTGCCAATCTTGATTGTTGTCTTGACTTACATCATGAACCAGGAACGGGACGATCCCCGGGAGTTGCAGGTGTTCGCCGTCCACCTGAAACAAACCTCGGAGGACAAACGCTGGGTTCAAGTGGCAGAACTTGCCCGTCGAGGGTTTGAAGAACAGTTGGTACTGCAAAGGAAGATGATTCACGTTCGCCCCCGTGCCCGGCACTACATGTCGATCGCGGAATTGACGAATCAGCTTGCCGTCACCAAGGAACTGTTGGCAGGTGAAACAGGTACTCCTCGATCAGTTGGTGAACAGGAGCCGTTACTACGAGAATCGATTGCAGCACTGGAGGCGGCCTTGAAACTTCCGGTTCCCTATGGATTCCCAGCAGCCGAACCAGAGAAACGGAAGATGGCCGAAAAAATCCTGGGAGAACGGCGGGAAAAACTGGCTAAGCTGCTGGCCGCACCAACCCGTTAACGGCTCAGTAGCTGTTGCTCTTGCAGGAAGCGATAGAGAATTTCTGCTGTCTTGCGATGTCCATTCGCATCCCAATGATGATCCTTGTTTTCACCGATCAATTCGTCTGCCGTTAGGCCGGCGGCAGAGAATTCGCCATCAAGATCCAGGTAGTGGATATTTTCCAGGAGAGGAAATGCTGTCGTGATCAATTCCCGTAGCTTGATGGAGTCGTCCCGGTCAGGGAAAACAAATGTACCGAACTGCATGACGACGAGCGGGCAATTCGTTTCAGCACACTTTCGTTGCATTTCTTCGAGCAAATGTTTGGTTAGCAGGAATGGGTTAATTTGTTGGATGTTTTTAACGTTTGCTAAGCTTGGTCTGGGAACCGGTAAATTACCAGGGACCAGGTTATTACCTTGCAGGCGGTAAATCGGTTTCTGCAGGCCGTACGATTCGGTTTGAAGGATTTCATCCAAGTCGTTAATGAAGTGACTGACGATCACGAGATCCGGTGAATACTTGAGACCTTCAGTGATGAGAAATAAGTATTGCTGATCGGTGCCCCAACCGGATACTCCCGCATTAAGGACCTCGTAATGAGGATACTTGTCTTGCAAGGTTTGCTCTAAAACTTCTGTATAGATCTGCTTGTTGGCGACACCATATCCCCAGGTGTAGGAATCGCCGAGGACCAGGATGCGTTTGGTGCCAGCGGCGTTCTGGTATGGGTATTCGCGGTCACGCAGTCCCTTGGAGTTGATGGAGAGAGGCTGGTTTATGGTGCTGGACTGCCAGCCCGGGATGTTCTTCCAGCCATAAAGCTGATCGTAAAGGTAGCGGTGGCCGGTTAACTCATGACCTGGTTCCTGTACGTAAAGCGGTAAGCGGTTTCTGATAAGAATCCCTACAAGGCAGATGGTGGAGCAGATCAGGCAGGTCAAGAGGAGGGTGACCACCTTGAACATTTTCTGTTTGGCGGGTGATCTGCGGCGTCTTTTTTTCTTGCCCATGGGAACTCATGAGGTTCAGGAGAAGACCAGTGCTGGCTAAGGAGACATTCTAACAGAAGATCCTAAGCAGGATTGAGTGGTGGGAAAAATAGTCTGCCGGCGAATCGGGTTGGTGCAGTAACGAGGTTATCGCTGAGAATTACTGCTGACCAGCTTCTTCATGGCCTGTCCCATGGCGTTCCCGATAAGAAAGTAAGTTTCGGCATTAGCATTCCAGTGGTAACCCTGGTTCGCTGGTGAGATGTCAGCGGGGCGAAAGAAGTCTCTGGTCTCAACGGTTGTCACAGAGCCTTTGAATTCGGGTCGCTGGGCGACAGCGGCCTGGGCTTTCATGATTCCCAAGCGTCGATCAATTTTCTGTTTGCGGCCGCCAAAGCCGCTGTTAGCAATCACCACCGGTAGCTTCTTAATCCCGAGTTCTTTGCGCAGGTCGTTGATCAGGTGTGCCATGTTCTGTTCGTATTCCTGAACGGCTGCCATTTTAAGTCCGTCATTCCATCCCTGGTGCCAGCCGAAGCCGGCGATATGGTATCCCTGTCCCCGGTAGTCAGGGAAATGGTCTTTTAAGTTGGCCAGCACGGCATGGATGTGCTTTACCATTTCACGGTAGTAGGGTCCCACTTCACCACCGGCACTGGGCGGGCGGAAATCCCTGGTCAGGCTCTTACCTCCCCAGGCGGTTTTAATAATCAGGACTTGTTGTTTGAAATGTTCTCCCACGACATGGCCAAACTGAAATTCGGGGCCGATATGGTTTTGCCGGGCGCCATAACCGACACTCAAGCCCCCTTTACGGCCTAAGTACCAGATCCAGACGTCATCGCGAACGAGCCAGTTGCCCTCTTTGTCGATCGTGTGTTTGAAGCGTGCCGCAGTAGCGGGGTTCTTGACCAGGTATTCCAGTGACCCCTGGCCACCGTTACGGTTCGGGTCGGCTGCCACGCGGCCAACGCCCTGCATATTTGACTGCCCGGCCAGGATGAAGACCTGTAATGGTTTTTGCTGTTTTGGCTGGTCTGCTTGCAACGTCTGGTTGCTGAAGGCAAGGAGGCAACAAAGGCTGATCTGGATAGATATGCGCAGTCTCACTTGAGTGTCCTTTGTTGGTGGAACCGTCTACCGGTCTCGAAAAGCTGGCGTCGGCTTAGCGAATCGTTGGGCTCGGTGTATCGAGCAGTTGGGTATTGTGTACCGAGTTGCCAAACACATCGTACTTGTCGAGGGTCCAAACAACCTTTTTGGTCTTGGGTTCGATTTCGATGACCAGCGGATTTTGTGGGCCCGCATGGCAATTGCCAATAACATAGTTACCGTTGGGCAGAACTTCTAAGGTGGTAACCCAGGCCAGCGTGATGCCCGGCAGATCCTTCTGTTCGATTTTCCAGACGATCTTCTTTTCGGGTGTTACTTCCAGGACACTGTGTCCATTGCCGGTAGCGATCAACGTATTTCCATTGGTCAGGCGTACAACTCCGAAGCACTGGTTACCGAAGGCCTCTGGGCCGTGGCCACCGCGACGCTGTTTACCGAACAGCGGAATGTCATATTCCCAGATTACCTCGCCCGTTTTACCTTCGTACTCTCGTACTGCGCCGTCCCCTTCGTGGCAGACCAGGTAGTTTCCGTTCGATAATTTACGAGCCAGTCGTGTGTCCCGATGAGGATGGGGTTGTTTTACTTTCAGCTTGATCTGGTGGTGGATCTTTCCCTGTCGGTCGATTTCAATAATGCGTCCTGCTCCTGACTCGGCGATCATGATGTGACCATTAGCCAGGGGCTGGAAGGCGTGTGCCTCGATGCGTTTTCCCTGGTTACCATTTTCCTTGGTACAGTCGTAGGACCAGACGACTTTCTTGGTCTTGGGGTCAATTTCAACAATCTTGCGATTGCGTTCCTGGACCATGATGTTGCCGCTGGGGAGGACATGGATGTCGTGGATACCGCCCCATTTCATTTCCCACTCGATTTTTCCGTCCTGGTCGACCACGGCCAGCTTGTTGTTGCCTTGGACCATGATGCGGTGCCCCGCATCAACGGGGCCGAGGAATCCGAGTAGCAGGCAACTGGCGACTGAGGTGCGAAGCAACAGGTTCATGGCATTCTCCGGGTGGGTGGAAGGTAAACAGTTTCTGGCAACCGGTTAAGATAGTTTGGGTTTTGTTTTGATGCAATGGTTGGCTGCCAGCGGAGAGGCGAGCAGGTCAGTGTTGCGTCGTCAGCAGCAGGCCGATAAGATCAACGCTCGGTTGCAGGGGGTATGGCAAGTTCAGGGAGGCGAGCAAATACTGGTACATGCCTCGTAATCGGTGGACGCGGGATTGAAGGATCTGCG
>CAZXJC010000357.1:0-3794 GCA_964640885.1 uncultured Pirellulaceae bacterium
AGCCCACGTAACTGGCTCTTCATAGTAAATCAGTGGGACACCGCTCGGATCTTCCTTGATTACCGGCGTTCCATCGGTTTCCGGACCAGTCACTTGCCAGCCATCAGGTGCCTGCAAAACCAATAACGTTGGCTTGATCCCCGTATTGGGATCGGTCGCCGCATATTCGTAGACGTGATAGGGGGGTGTAGGAATCACGGTCACCGATAAGGTAACGCTTTCACCGGCAGCTACCACTGAAGAACTTACCTGGCCTTCGAGACTAACATTGCCAGTCTTGTCTTGGAAAACACCGGCCGCCTCGGCAAACGGATCTTGTGCAAATGAGCGTGCCGCGACCAGGGTGTTTGTCGGCGGTAAGGATCGTTTCGTAGTCGCCGCTGCAGGCTTTTTGGCCGGCTTTTTCGGGACCTGGAACTTGGCAACCAAACTCTCCTTGACCTCCATGCAGGAGAGCAAATCGTCCGTGCAAACCTGCCCATCGACCTTCACTTGCAGCGTAAGCGTTTTACCATTAACGCCAGCCGGGATTTCAAAGGGAGCTGTCCAGATCACCGTGCCGTGATGTTCTTCTACTGGCACATCAAAAACGTCGCTGGCCTTGACCTTGGGCTTCTTATCGGGAGTCCAAGGGCCAACGAATTTAATTTTCGTTGGAGATGTCACACGAATCTTCGTAGGTAACGGCCCACCTGGTTTCTGGGTTACCGAGTAGAGATGATTATTGGGCGCAATCATGGCCGTCACATGCAACTTGCCCTGTCGCTTGCCAGCTGCCACATAAAAGGTAGCCGAGACTTTTACCGGTTTACCAGTGGGCCCCGAGAAGGTCGGTAACCCCAACTCATCTGCAATCGATCTGGCGGGAGGGTCATCAGCATTGCAACGACTGGTGAACGGTCCCCCCAAGCCAGCGCAGAAGAGTGTCATGCCCACCATGACGATCAAATGACGACGAAAAAAAACACCATTCATGTTTTCTTGATCCTGTCTAACCACTTATAAAACCAGCAATTATTGAACAGTTTCAATTCTAGTCCAACCCCCGAGTCAGGGTCAACTGAAGCCACCTAGCAGGCTGCTACACAACCGAACTGATGCTAGTTCCGTAGAGTGGACTGCAGACCGCTCGATAAGCCGGCAAAGGCCGCTTTCAGCAATCTCCGGGAAAACGTTCAATGAGTTCGTCAAGTCGCTGCCAGACCAAGGACAAGTCATCAAACTGGCGGCCGTCCACGATCAACCATTGCAACCAGTTCAGGGGGGAAAGGATGACATTAGCCTGGTCAAAAGATTCCACCAGGCCTTGTTCCGTCACGGTCAACGGCCTGGCTCTCTGATAAGCATCTAAGCCCTGTTGGCGAACTGACGGCTCGTCTCTCGCCATGCTGCCCAGCAACCTGGCGACGTCCGTAGCAACCGTATCGTAATTCATCGCCCCAAAATCAATAAATCCTGACACTTGAGATCCCACAAACAACACGTGCTGGCAGTGGATATCTCGAATGCAAGGTTGCCAGGAAAGATTAATAGTTGTCAGTTTTTCCAATTCACGTAGCAACGGCGGAATCCGGCGACGACTCATCTCGAGAATCACCGTCGCCCGCTCCATAATCTGTCGATCGGAACTACTGGACAACTGGCCGCTGATCTCAGCCAAACCGCTGTTATTCATCTTCTGCAGCAAGCGAACCCTGTCGATTAGTCCGGGCGAAGGCTGAGCAGTCCTCGGGGTCCCGGGAAACGAAACCAACGCTTCGTGAAAATGGGCCAGCGATTCCATGGCCGCAACAACTTGCTCCGGGGCAGCAGGAAAACGGGCAACCACTTCTCCACTTAACCAGGGCGTGATCTCCCAGAAACACCCTTCCTGTTCTGTAAAGGTAGCCCCTTGCCTGTCGAGTAACGGTAACGGTAACCGTGTAAAACCCTCTTTCCAGGCATGTTGTAGTAGACCGTGAATCCACTCCAGGCGGTCTCGCGAGGGGTGGGCAGAGGGCCATTTCCGCAAGCACCATTGCTCGCTCGGTGTCTGCACTCGCCAAAACTCAGCACCACTGAAGCCACCAGCTGAACCAAGAGAGTCAACGTGCTGCACGGGAGCGCCAAGGTCATAACGACCGAGAAAATCCAAAATGTCTGAATGCTTGGTCACTGTAACAACTACCGTCTCAATGGGCGGACACCGAACAATCTGATACACTAGCCGGGGTGCTGGAATTCCCCAGCAACTTCGAGAACGACAACACTTGGAACAATCGCTGTGAAATTGATCCTGGCTATCATTCAACCCACGAAACTGGAAGCCGTCCAGTCTGCGCTGGCGAAAATTGGCGTAGAACGCATGACCGTTTGTGACTCTCAAGGCTTTGCCCGTCAACGAGGCCAGCGAGAAATGTACCGCGGCGTCGAATACAAAACCCAGTTACTACGAAAAATCACCCTCGAAATTGCTGTCAACGACGATATCCTGGAGAGGACCATCGAGACGGTTTCCAAGGTTGCTCTAACCGGGCATGAAGGAAGCATCGGAGACGGCAAGATCTTCGTCTTGCCGATTCATCAGGTTCAACAAATTGGTGGCAATGCGCAAGGTCAAGAGGCCATTTGATCGGTAGATAAGGCCACTCCATCGATTCCAAGCAGTGATTTTTATTTGACACGAGGTAGCCCATGGCAAATGAATCGCCTACTTCTGCTCCCTCTTGCCTTATCTTGAGTAACGACTTTTTCTTCGGCTCTCGGCTTTGCGAGGCGGTCAAAGACCACGGAAACCAGGTAGTAATGGCTGCAACTCTCGATGCGCCAGCCATAGCAACGGCGGAAACAGACTGGCAGTTGATTGTTTTTGACCTGACTTTGCAGACCGTCGCGATCGAAGAGGTTATAGCCTGGCGAGAGAAACTGGCATCAACTCCAACACTACTGGCCTTTGGCCCCCACGTGCGCACGGGACAATTAGAACGGGCCCAAGAGGTCGGCTGTGACCGGGTACTGACACGCGGCCAACTCGACCAGCAATTGAAACTGGTACTAGATGAGTATTTACCTGGCTGAGGCTGCGAAATCTAGAACATCAATTCCTGGTCATGATCATCAGCGTCGTTATCGCCACTTTCTTCGTCGCTGCCCTCGTCAGTAGCACCGTCGTCTGAGGATGTCTTGTCACCGGTCGCTGCTGACTCTTCAGCAGGCGGATCGGGCTCCGATGTCCCCTCTTGCGAGGCGTCTGACTCACTCTTCTCCACCATTTCTGGTACGACCGATGGCCCGTCTTGGAGTGCTGGCAGATCGAACGGTGGATCTTCATCATCCAAGAAGACTTCGTCGAATTCAGTTTGATCGACTGATTTTCGCAGCAACAGGTAGATACCAACGGCTCCACACCAGAAGAAACTGTAGGCAAAAGCTCCTGCTACTAGTCGCACCGTCCCTTCGGAGAGATCCATCAAACTCCGACTTGTCCGGAGCAACACACTGGCATCCGCTCCCACGTTTTTCAAGTCCTCAACCCTATCAGCTCCACAACCCCACATGACCGACCAGTAGGACATATGGATCGTTAATTCGGCAACGATCTGTAGCAGGAACCAACCCAGCGTTCCCAGTACCACAGCGACCAGAGCATAGAACAGGTAGTGGAAGGGACGCTGGCTGGCATAGGAAAAACTTCGACTAAAAGCTTCGTAATGATCGCCCGTTTCCTCGGCACTCGTGACTACCCACATCAATGTCCAGCCTAACAGGACACCAAGTAAAAAGTGAGTCATCGTAAATCCTGCCAGCAGGACCAA
>CAZXJC010000358.1:0-2827 GCA_964640885.1 uncultured Pirellulaceae bacterium
TAAGTCGAGTTCCTCTACGAGATTTTCCAGAACGCGAGTTTATTTCCAGCACGATTCGCTCAGGGCGATTTTTAGATCCGGACGAACAATCCCCAGCAGGATTCCCGGCACTCCACCACCGCTACCCCCGTCCAGGACAGCCTCCTCGTGGTCAAGGAGGTGCGCGAGTTGCATCGTATCGACCAGGTCTCGTGTGACGAATTTTTCCAGCGTCGTATGTCGTGTTAAATTAATGCGTTCATTCCAGTCCCAGAGCAGTTCGCAGTAGCGAGCTAATTGCTGTAGTTGAGGATCAGCCAATTGCATGTCGTGCGCGGAAACGACTTCAGCCAGTTGTTTGAATTCGACAGTTGGCATAAGTATCAGGCCTGGATTGGCGCAGCACGGAATGAGAACATGGTTTCTCGGTAAGACAAGAACTTACCGGGCGAGTTCTTGAAGATAGTAGATGCCACCGGTTTACCATAGGGGGTAGCCGGAGCTGGCTGGTGTTCAGCTACTGTCTACCGGGTCCGACTAGCGGATCCGTGAGAACTTCAAGACGGCAGCGTTACGGAAGGGACCCTTGGGAAGCATCTGGAAATGATCCGTATCCTCGAAGGAAAGCTCGATTTCCTGAGGAACCGATCCTTCTTCCTGGCTCTTGACGATCGACTTGTTGCCCTCGTCCCGTACCAGTTCCCAGGTTCCGGAACCGGTGTTTTCCTCAGCGGAATCGGCGGTGGCGATCTTGATCGACATCGTCATCGCCCCATCCTTCTTAAAACCCATTGTCATCTGCATGTTCTGATAGACCTTTAGGGCGTTTTCCAGTTCGTCTTCCTGACCTTCCCGCTGAAATAACTCGGTAACAGCTTCCTGGTCCACTTCTAATTCACCCTGCCACTCACCAATCAAACGATGGAGAGGTTCTTCGTCCGCTGCCGCTTGACTTCCCTGGATCGTTGAGGTTCCGGCAGTGGACTGGGGTGGGTCTTGAGCCTGCTGGCACGCCGTTAAAGCACAAGTGAAACAGACGAGCAATGAGTACCGCAGGAAGGAAAACGAGGACATACAGGAGACTCCATGGCAGGAAGAAGAAACATAGCTGAGCGGGGAGACTGTAGTGAGATCAGGCTCTGTCAGCAATCGCAATTACTGTATTTCGCCAGTTGCCGAGAGAGTCAAGAGAATGCACAGCAGTGGCTAGCGCACTGATTGAGAAGTGCTAGCAAGTAGCAGGCGAAAGCGGCGGGGGACTTTGGCAGAGGCTGCCAAAAGCCAGCAAACGCAGGGTAGTGGTTGTTTGACGTTTCGCAGAAGAGGAATCTTTTATTCGAGTTCTGCCAGTTTCTTCAGGGCCTGTTGGCGAGCCTGTTGAATTACCGACTCGATGGAGACGCTAGCACCCTTATTTCGTTTGCTTTCGTCAGCTGCTTCCATGAAGGCGTAGATTTCGATCGTCTCACTGGCGTCGACCGGTGGTTTACCGGTGCGGAAGAAGCGGACGACTTCCACAAGCAAAGGTCGATAACCATCGTAGGAACCGACTGCCGTTTCACCTTTTTCGCCTTGTGCCATGCCGCTGTAACCTTTTCCTTCACGGAAGGTTCCGGTGCGGTTCCCTGGCCAGGTTCCGACGACTTCGATTTTTCCGTCTTTTGTCTTGCCACGTTTGACGGCTTGGCATCCCGTACCCATCACCGTAAACAATGATTCAACTCCGTGAATTCCGTACCAGAAAAGATCGGGATGAGTTTTTTCCAGGCTTGCGGGACTTTGCGTCACGCAGTTCCTGACTTTTCCAATCGAACCATTGCGTACGGCTTGCGAGTTTTTGCCGAAACGCAATGATGAGGATGAAAAGACTGGCACTTTGTGTTTCTTGGCCAACTCGAAGATAGCAATCGTATCGACTAGAGAACCGGCGATTGGCTTGTCGATGAAAACCGGCTTGCCAGCCTTTAGCGCGGGGATGATCTGTTCCAGGTGTGGTCGGCCATCGTTGGTTTCCAACAGCACGACATCAACTTTGTCGATCAGGGTATCGATCGAATCAACAATCTCGACACCCATTTCCTTGACTTGTGCCGTGTACTTAGGAACGCGTGTGACACTTGATTCGATGTCGGGACTGCCTTTGGGATAGGCTGCCACTACGCGGCATTTAGCAAGCTCGGTAGGGGCATCGTCCGCGTTTAAAATTTTCGTGAAGGCAATCACGTGGGAGGTGGCGAGTCCAATGATGCCAGCACGCAGTTTTGGCACATCGGCTGATTGGACTGCAGGTGTTAGCAGCAGGAAAGAACTGGAAACCAGCAAAGCGATGGCAGCGATCAGTCGACGTGAAAAAAACATAGTTTGGTTACTTTCTAGAGTAAGGACAAAAGAAAATGTTGCTTGTCGGTTGTCATCATATCACGGTTTAATAAGGCGAACACGGTGGTTTAAAGTGTCTCCGATGATAATTTCGCCCTGGGAGCTTACGCAGATACCGTGAGGGCGATCCAACTCTGCCTTCGTAGCAGGTCCGTTGTCTCCCTGGCCACCGCGATGATCGGGGCCTTGCCCGGCAACGGTGGTGATTCGTTTGTTTTTCAGGTCAATTTTGCGGATGGTCTGGTTTTCGGTGTCGACGACGTAGACATTGCCTTGGGGCCCCAGGGCAATTCCCTTGGGACCGTTGAACTGGGCCTGCTTGGGATTCCCGTTGTCACCGGCAAAGCCTTTGGTGCCACTGCCGGCCACGTGGTGCAAGGTGCCAGAGGTCAGGTCCAGGCGCCAAACGCTGTGGCCCTCTCGCAGGGCAATCCAGAGAGTTTGATCGCGGTAGTAGAGTGCCCGGGGC
>CAZXJC010000359.1:0-7586 GCA_964640885.1 uncultured Pirellulaceae bacterium
GCGGCAGCGCGTGTTTATGCTGAACCTGTGGTTTTCAATCGGGCTGATTTCCGTCTTCATGGTATTGGCCATGATGGCAAAACTGATGGGGCTTGGCTGGGGAGATCAGTTTCGCAGCTTGCCTTTCAACATTGTTCTAACGGCCATTGTTTTCGTTTTTGCCTTGAGTTTTCTGGGGATTTGGGAGATACCGATTCCTGGCTTTGTAGCCTCTGGAAAAGCATCGGAAGTTGCCGACCAGGAGGGACCCGCAGGTGCTTTTTGTAAAGGTGTTTTGACCACAGTCCTGGCAACACCCTGTAGTGGTCCGTTGCTCGTGCCCGCCCTGACGTGGGCCGTGGCTCAGCCGCCCCTGGTTACCTACTTAGGTTTTCTTTGTGTTGGACTGGGAATGGCTTTTCCTTACCTGGTGATCGGCGCCAATCCGCAGCTTATCCGCTTCCTCCCCAAGCCTGGTGCGTGGATGGAGACATTCAAGAACATCATGGGATTTGTCCTGCTGGCTACGGTTGTCTTCTTGATGACGATTGTTTCGTCAATCTCGATACCGGCTGTGTTACCAGTGTTCACGTTCTTGATTGGTTTGTGGGCGGCTTGCTGGTGGATTGGCAGAACACCATTAACAGCAGAGTTTTCAGACCAGGTAAAGGCCTGGTTAGGAGGCGCCGTAGTCGCAGCCTGTAGTGGTTGGATTGCTTTTGGATTCGTGGATAACATGATGTCTGCTCGCTACGAAGGGCAAGCGGCCAGGGATGTTGATCGGTTCAAGGTGATAGCAGCCGAACAGGCAAAAGAAAATAAGGATAACGTTGAGAAACTCGAGTGGCTGCCGTTTTCTAACGACTTGCTGACGGAACTGACTCAGCAAGGGAACACCGTATTTGTCGATT
This sequence comes from uncultured Pirellulaceae bacterium, assembly GCA_964640885.1. Lineage (GTDB taxonomy): Bacteria > Planctomycetota > Planctomycetia > Pirellulales > Pirellulaceae > JAZADA01. Next base: position 891 of record CAZXJC010000359.1, read on the forward strand.
TTACGGCTGACTGGTGACTGACGTGCAAAGCAAACGAGGCGGTCGCCTTGAATACTACGAAAACGCGAGATTATTTTGCCGACCAGGGTATTAAAGCTTTAAAGGCAGACAAGACAACGGATGCCCCGGAAATCGACCAGTTGCTCAAGGCTCTGGGCAATAGTAATACCCAGATTCCTTTTTACGCGGTTTTCCCGGCTGAGACACCCAATCAACCACAAACCTATAGCGGGTTGTTCTTCTCAGCAGATCATTTTCTTAATGAAATCCGCGGTGTGGCCTCCGCTTCATCATGGAAATCGTGGCTGCTGTGGGGACTGATTGCTGCAGCAGTTGGAATCGTTGGGATAGTTTTCTTTCGACGTCAGTCCAGCGGTAGCGCCGCGACTGGAGAGGTTGAATCAGAGCAGGCCGAGTCCAATTCGTCTTCCTAGGTCAGAACGACCTGACCGGAACCTTCTTCGATTGTGCCGATTTGCCAGCTTTCAAGCTGACACTGCTTAAGCATACGGCGGATGTTGTCGGCGTAATATTCGCTGACAATCAGGGCCAGTCCGATTCCCTGGTTAAAGACACGGTCCATTTCGTCATCGCTGATATTGCCCAATTCCTGGATCCAGGTGAAGACGGGTGGCACTGACCAGCTGTCTCGCTTAATGCGGGCATCCACGGTGTCAGGCAGGATGCGTTCCATGTTTTCTGCCAGGCCACCACCTGTGATATGTGAAATTCCATGAACTACGTTTTTCACTTTGTAGTGGTTGAGGATTTTACGAACCTGTTTGGCGTAGATGGTTGTCGGAATCGACAGTAATTCTCCGACTGTTTGACCCAGTGATTCTACCTCTTGTTCCACTGCCAGACGACCTAATTCAAAAACCACTCGCCTGACCAGGCTGTAACCGTTGGAGTGCAGACCGCTAGAACCGATTCCTAAGACCACGTCGCCAGGCAGGATGGCAGAACCGTCGATCATGTGACGACGTTCTACGATTCCGACACAGAAGCCAGCCAAGTCGTAATCGCCTTCAGAATAAAGGTCAGGCATGATTGCCGTTTCACCGCCTAGCAGTGCACAGTCTGCCTGCAGGCAACCATCACTGATTCCCTGGACGATCTGTTCCAACTGGTCCGGGTTGTCATGAGACATGGCAACATAATCGAGGAAGAAAAGTGGCTCGGCACCACAGCAAATAACGTCGTTGACACACATGGCCACCAGGTCGATACCGACCGTATCATGCTTACCGGTTAAGTTAGCAACTTTTAGCTTGGTGCCGACGCCGTCAGTTCCAGCCACCAGCACCGGATCTTCGTAACTGCGGGCAAACAACCCACTGGTAAAGTCTATCTGGAAGAGCCCGGCAAAACCGCCATCCGACTGGATCACGCGAGGTGAATAGGTGCGGTGCATCAGCTGGGGCAGACGAGACATGGATTCCTGGTAGGTTTCCAGGTCGACGCCAGCTTCTTTGTATGTCGTAGGTTCCATAGGACCGGTCTGATTCAGCTCATCTACTTTGACCGAAGACATTCCTGGTGCTCCCTGCTGGCAGTGTCATCATTGTCCGATTCGAGCACGGCGTGGTGTCGAATCGCTTTTCTGAGGTCAGTACCTGTTATCCTACTGGCTTTGCAGAATTCTACTAGTCGCCCAGGACTGTTTGGATCGAGAAAATATTGCTCTCTTGAAAGGTTTATGATCGCTGAAAAGTTGGGTTGGTATCCGCAAAGCGTTTGACCTTGGTAATCGACTGGAGCATTAGGTCACGATTGATTTGGTGGACTTCGAAAGCTTCTCCCGGATTTTTTAGCATAGTAAGGGTTAATCGCCCCCCCAGGTGCTGACGAAATTCTTCCAGGCCGTCGAAAAGTAGTTCAACGTCATGCAGGGCGGGGTCGGTCAGGGTGAATCCCAAGTCACTTAGGCAGTGCAGGATTTTGTCTGCGTCTGACTCGGGTAAACCGTGTGCCAGTGAGGAATAGACCGAATCGATGGCCACGCCAATCGCCACGGCTTCGCCGTGTCGTAGCACGAAATCACTCATCGATTCGAGCTTATGTGCCGACCAGTGTCCAAAATCGAGCGGCCGCGCCTCGAGCATTTCAAACGGGTCACCGCCCCGCGTGATATGGTCCAAGTGAAGTTTCGCAGACTGCTTGATCGCTGGCAGCGCGGCTGACATCTGGCGGGCAGCGATTTCGGTTGCCTGGCTGCAAAGTGAGTCAAAAAATTTAGGGTCTTTGAGCAACGAGACTTTAACGGCTTCCGAGAATCCGCCGATGAAGTCGCGATTACTCAGGGTGGAGAGCAGTTCTGCATCATTGATCACACCCCAGGGAACTGCAAACGTTCCGAGCCAGTTTTTCTTGCGAAATAGATTGACACCATTTTTGACGCCGAGCCCAGAGTCAGCCTGGGCCAGGGTAGTACTGGGCAAACGGATTAAACGAATGCCTCGGTGTGCTATGCCTGCGGCAAAACCGACCGTGTCGAGTACCGCACCACCCCCAATGACGACCACGTAACTGCGACGATCCAGGTCCGAGGCATTGAATACCTTTAACATCTTTTCGAGGACTTCAATGTCGTTCTTGATTTCTTCCCCGCCCGGTACCAGTTGAACGTTGCCGACACGTTTAATACGGTCCGGAGCCGAGTCGGAGAAACGCTTGAGTCGCTGTTTGATCTCAGGATTTGCATCAGACAGGTTCTGATCTAACCAGAATTGGACGCGGGCAGGACTGTCACCAGAAGGCTCTAAGAGGTCCGCCAGTGTCTGTTGTTCCGCTCCCAGTACATCGTCGGTAAACCGCAGTCGATGGGTATAGGGAACCACGAACGGTACATCCAGGGAATCGGAATTAAGTGGTTGATTCATGCGGGACGTTCTCTAGTCTGATGCAAGTAAAGGAGACGGGAGTTGTTCGTCAGGATGCTGGTATTATACCCCAAGTGATGTTCTTTTTCTTCGGGGTAGAACGTTTCAAGGGCTGAATTGGTTGATCATGATTTCGCGTTATGCCAGTGAACTAACAGGCTTTTGAGCCACCACCAGGGCATCGTGGCGTCCGCTCAGCGACCATCCTTGTTGATAATGGAGAATTTCCAGGCCACTGACTAAAGCGGGCAATTCGTCCTCTTCGAGCAGATAGCGCTCGGGAGGCCGCTGATGCCGCGATAGATTGGTTTTGGTCGGTTGCAGGACGATCAGGATACCTCCCGGTGAAAGAGATTCTTTTAACGGGGTGAACAGCGGGCGATGAAGATAGAGATTGGAAAGAATCACGTCCCACGGGCCGAGCGGAAATGGTTCTTGTTCCAGGTCAATCAGGCAAGTTTTCAAGGAGATTTTAAGCTGGCGAGCCTGCTGCTCTGCCTGTTCAAGAGCCACATCAGAAATGTCAGCCAGCGTGACCGTGAGACCCTGCTGGGCCAGCCAAATGGCATGGCTTCCCTGGCCACCGGCAACGTCGATAGCCTCGCCGCAGGAGGGCAGATGGTCCAATTCTGCCACGAACAACGGAGATGGTTGCGTATCGTACTCCTGGGCATTCTGATACTTGCGGTTCCATTTTTCACGGTCGGCCTGAGACATCGGGATACCCTGGGACTGGGAGTTTACTTGAGCGGATGTAACTGGTTTTCAGCTCGCAACTGGTTGAGAAGTTGGAAGCCGCGGGATTCCAGTTTAAGGAATCGGATCAACTGGGAGATTGTTGTTTCAAGTTGTTCGGCCACCTTTTTAAGATCGCCACCGGTTGCCTGGCAGAAGTCCAGAACTTCTGCCAGCAAGACGGGAAAATCTTCATGCGTGGCACGGATTGAAATCCGTCTGGCCGGACATCGCTCTTGCCACAGTTCACTGGGCCCCGTCGGCTGGCTGTCAGACCGGATACCGAGTGCCAGGTTTAAACGGAGTCGAAACAGGGCCACTCGTCGGTTCTCTTGCTGGCTGCGACGCTCGCTAGCCTGGCCTTGAATTTGGCTGGCACGATGAGTCAAGATGACAGCCGTTTCGACCTTGTTTCGGTGTTGCCCGCCCGGACCAGATCGCCTTTGGCGTTTGCTGTCGCAAGCGGCTAACAACTGTTTTGCTTCCCAGGTTGCCGGGTGAGAAGAAGTCACGCGTTTTCCTCGACGCGGACCTTGCCTGAAGCAGCAGAAGGCCCGGGATGTTAGTTATCCTGGTGCGGTTAACGGATGTCCATTGTCTTTACTGCCGAGGTTCAGCAGAAAGGGAACGGCACTGCTGGCCCATTGCTCAGCTGACGGGTAGGCTGCCGCATGTTCCCCAAAGCAACTGTCCAGCATTTCCGTGTGAATGATGCCTGGATTAAGTGGGATAGCGGCCAGGCCTGTCGGTAATTCATCAGCCAGTGCCTGCGTCATCCCCTCAATGGCCCACTTGGTGGCGCAATAAGGAGCAACTTCCGGTGACGTAGAACGGCCCCAGCCAGAACTAAAGTTGACAATCACTCCCTGCTGCTGCTCAATCATGGCTGGCAGGAAAGCCCGCACGACGTGGTAAACCCCCTTAATGTTGACGTCGACCACATTGGAGAATTCTTCGCAAGGGACTTCCCATAAACGGGCGTTGCGGTTGATAGTAGCAGCATTGTTGAGTAGCAAGTCGGGAGGGCCCTGGTTTTCAGTCACTCGCTGAGCCCAGGTTTCAACTTCATCTGCCTGGCTGACGTCGAGGACCGTGAAATGATGTGGATCAGAAAACTCAGCTTTCAAATTGTCGATGGCCTCCAGGCTGCGGGCGCAACCACTGACCCGGTGCCCGGCCGCAATCATGCCGTTGACTAGTGCCCTGCCGAGTCCCCGGCTGACTCCTGTAATGACAATGTGACGAGATTCATCTGGAGATGCTGGCATCGTAAATCAGTCCCCTACTGTCAAATGCAACGACGGTTGCTGCCAGTTCACTACTGGCTTAGATAACTCGATTAATATAACGCAGCAGGATGGCCGAATGAAGCCGGTAGAAGAAGCCTCGGTGCCGAAGGACTAACTACTCAACGGGCAGATGGAGAGGATTCAAGAGAGCGCGAGGCACTAAGATCAGCGCATGCTAAGGGGTGATCTTGTAGGCGACCTTCTTTAATTGCGGACGGCGATCCTTGGGCAAGTACTCCCGTTCGGTTAATTCTGGATCGTATTGAGTCCAGGATTCTCGGCAGGAGGTGGAGGTGACTTCCCTTAAGACGTTTCCGTCATGCCAGATAGTGACAAAACGCTGGTTGCGCCAGTCGCGACGAGGTAACTGAGCGCGATTCTTCAGCAGTCGCCAGTCACGAACGTTGTACCTGCTGCGAGTTGCAGACCAGTCATAAAAAATGATTTGATCAAAAACCAGGCGGCCCTTCTCGTCATAAAAATGATTTATTTCGATCAAGTCGACATGATCTACGGCAACATCTTCAACCGGGTTGGAGGCAAGCGATGCCATGCAGATGGCAAATGAAGCGGTTAAGGATCCCACCGTCTCTCTCCTCCCTGGATCAACGGGGCCTGCGCAGTTGTTGCCGGGCAGGCCGCTAGCTCGACTGGACAGGCCAATATCAGCTATCTACAGGTATCGAGCAAAGAGCAGGGGAAAAGTAAGTCGATGTCTTGAACTCCCCCGATTGAGTGGGGCCAGGCTGGGTATTTAGGAAAGATGGACACTACAGGAAAGTGTCACTGAGGGCGCAGGTTTACATAGTGGAAGTGCCCACCATTTTGCTTAGCCAGCCGTTGCATGAAGGAGGGTTCGGCCGAGAGCTCGCCGAGTCCGAATTGAATCGTGTGAATGGTGGTTCGTCCGCTCGCTCTCCTGCGGATTTGGACGAGTTGTCCAGCAGTGATCTCGGGATGTCCTCCGTCAGTAAGAAGAAAGAGGACGTCGGGTTTAAACCGAAGTCCTGACAACACGGCTTGGCCATGATCGGTGCCTCCCACGGCCAGCAAATTTCCGAAAAACTCGTTGACTCGAGATTCGTTGCCACTGGTGACACGAACCAGGGCAGTCGGATGAAAATAGACGCGCTTGTGATGGTAGGCCACGATTTGAAAGCGATGCGTTTCAACGAGACCAGCCAGGGCTGCCTGTAACTGGTGTTGGGCAGCGATCAGAGCATTAAGTCCTTTTCCACCCATGCTCTTGGAGCGGTCAATCACGAAAACGAACGAACGTCCCTGGGCCGGTTCGCTGCCAAATAGAGAGACTTCACCAACAGGTCCCACCGGTTTTCGTGCTTGTAAGCGGGCCCGTTCGTCCCGGAGAAACTGCTCGGAAACTGGGTCACCGGGAAGCCGGGAGGATATCTTGCTCTCTGCCAGCGGGTCACCGAGGGTCACATTGGCCGGTGACGCTTGCGATGATGCAGGGCCGGGTAACTGGATATTGTAGATGGCGGCTGCTGAAGCACTTGATGTGGGAGAAAGGTCTGCTGCAGACTCAAGACTGGATTCATTACTTTGTTGTTCGGTTGGAAGTCCTTTTGCCTGCTGCGAGACATCCTGCTCGTCGTAGTATTCAGTGCTACTGCTACTGCTGGTCTGAGCCAGTACAATTCCACCGGTTCGCACAGAAGTGGAAGGGGCGGGGGTTGGTAGCGTACTGTAGCTCCAGCCGAGTCCAACCAGGGCCACGATGTGAATGATTACCGAGAGTCCCCAGGCGCCGCGTCGTTGCTGTCGACTGT
>CAZXJC010000360.1:0-3656 GCA_964640885.1 uncultured Pirellulaceae bacterium
ACGGCAACCGTTACCGTGACGGTGCAACCTGAATTTGTAGACCCGATTGCCATCGATGACACGTTTAATAATGTTATTGGATCGTTGTTGCAGCCCCAGGGTTACAATGTCGTTGCCAATGATATTGAAGGAACCAACGGAGAATTGAACCTCGTTTCCGTGACCCAGCCAACACACGGAACGGTCACGATTGCAGCTGACAATAAGCACATCCTTTATGAACCCGATGGTCTTTGGTTTAACATGGAGTCGATTACTTACACGGTAGAGAATCCCCTGGGCCAGCAGGAGACTGCCAACGTGACGGTCCAAGTGGAGGCGGAAGTTGACGATAATGATGTCGATTTCGGTGTTACCTTCCGAGATAGCACTGGTGTTGAATTGACGACCAATGAAGTCTCCGTAGGTGACAGATTCGAAGTGTTAGTCACCGTTGAGGATCTGCATTCAACGCCGGAAGGTGTCTTTTCTGCCTACATGGATTTGCTGTACGACCGTGATCATGTTTCCGTCGTGTCAGCCTCGTCAGTGACTTGCAGTAATGCCATTAGCGGCATGGACTTTGGCATCTGCTTTGACGGTGAGTACACTTCGCTGATTCATGGCTCTGCTGATAAGCCAGGCCTGATTGATGAAGTGGGAGCCTTGCGGCCAACCATTACTCCGCCAGGTGACGTGGGTGCCATGGAGCTATACGTGGTTACCTTCCAGGCAAACGTAGCAGGTACGGCAGTCTTCGAAACCGATCCGGCCGATGAGGCAGTCTTTGAAACAACTGTCTATGGACAAGGCCAGGTGCAGGCACCGGAGATCCACTACGATTGGGGGCAGGTTGTGATTCTGCCCGCAGGTTCAGCTGAAGGTGAAGCCCTTGATACCAATGGTGACGGTGCAGTTACACCGATGGATGCCCTCAATGTGATCAATGATTTGAACCAAAATGGTTCGCGTGCGGTCGCTGATGGGGCTGAAGGAGAAACAGCAGCGGCAGCAGCTCGCTTGGATGTCAATCGAGATCAATTTATCTCGCCAGCGGATGCCCTGATGCTGATCAACCATCTCAACAACGTAGCAGAAGAAGCGGCTCGAACCGAAGCCGCTCCGCAAGGTGAAGGTGAAGGCGCAGCCCCGACGATGGGACCGCAACCTGTTACCCAGTCCACCGCAGATGATGACCAGTCGACAAAGACTGCAGAAGCAGAGGCAGATCTCTTTGCCGAAGCTGTTCTGCCGAGCGTCGATCCGGCCAGGAATCAGCAGACGCTTTCTGAGAGTGATGCATCGACAATCAGTCAGGATCGCATTTTTGCCAGCTTGGCCGATGCGGCTGCAGGTGAAGGCGATAGCCTGCTGGATGACCTGGCGGCTGATGTTTGCCAGGCTTGGCTCTCCTAGGTCCTGGTCTTTTTCGCAGCGGTTGCCTGAAACTCTTCGGTTTTCAGCGAGGGAAAGCTGCGCGTGAAAAACGGGCCGTTCGGACAGGAGTTGCGGAGTCCGGTAGCGATTGCCTCCGTCGCCGCTGTTAAGCTCTTGGGAGTGCCCTGGTGCGATCAGTGGCCTCCTCTCACACGTTTCCAATCGTCTCTACGTGATTGGCAGAAGACGGTTCTAGCGGCTACAATTTCACGATAGGGGTTATGCGATTTGCTGCGTATCCTCCTCGCCTGACGGTGTAGCCTGTCGGTGATTTTCCGGAAGTCGTGGGAAACCTGTGAGTATGAAATTAAGTTCAATCCCTCAAGTGGTCCGAAATGCCCGCCGCTGGACGGAGATTGTGCGCATTTTGAGTCGGTATGGGCTGGCCGATTGGATCAGCCGTCTGAACGTCGACTTTATCAAGGACCATTTAAAAGACGTTGATGGCCAGGCACTCGCTCGTCAGTCGGCAGAGCGGAGGATTCGATTGGCCTTAACGGAGTTGGGACCGACGTTTATTAAGCTCGGCCAACTGCTCAGTACTCGTCCGGACCTGGTAGGCCCGGAACTGGCTGATGAGCTCAAACAATTGCAGACCAATGTTCCAGCGGATAGCCGAGAATACGTTCGCGATCTGATTGAGAGGGAGCTTGGAGAGGCGTTTGACGAACTGTTCCAGGAATTTGACGAGACGCCGCTAGCTTCCGCTTCGATTGGACAGGTTCATCAGGCGAGACTGTTGAGTGGTGAGACGGTAGTTGTTAAGGTTCAGCACGAAAAAATTCATAAGAAGGTTCAGGACGACTTGGAAGTCCTTAGTGGACTGGCCACGTTGGCTGAAAAGATTCCTGAACTGGCTCACTATCGACCCAGTGCGACCGTGGCACAGATTTCACGTATGATTCGCAGGGAATTGGACTTTGGGCGTGAGGAGCGAAACCTGCAGCAATTTGCAGCGCGTTTTGAGGATGATCCGACCGTCCGAGTGCCACGGCCCTACACCGAGTATTCGACCTCCAGGGTTTTGACCATGGAGATGCTCCGCGGGCACAAGTTCACCGAGCCGGAGCAGCTGGTGGCGGATGGTTACGATTTGCAGCAAGTCGTCCGTCGCGGAGCGGACCTTTACTTGCGGATGATTTTTACCGATGGGTTCTATCATGCAGATCCGCATCCAGGGAATCTGCTGTTGCTGCCTGGGAACGTGATCGGCCTGCTTGACTTTGGCCTGGTCGGTCGGATCGAGGAACGCTTGCGTGAAGACATTGAACAGATGTTAATGGCCGTTTCGCACGAAGACGTGGTCTTATTGGCTGCCATTATCAAGCGGGTAGGTTCGGTTCCTGCGGAACTGGAAAATGATGCCCTGGAAGCTGAACTGGCTGATTTCATCGGCGTTTATACGACCCAACCACTGGAGCAGATCAGTCTTGCCGAAGCGCTCAAAGACTTGACTCGCATTATTCATAACTATTCGATCGAATTGCCAGCTCAAATGGGCCTGCTCATTAAAGCCATTGTGACCCTGGAGGGAACAGCCCGCCTGATCTGCCCGTCTTTTAATATGATGGAGGTGATTCAGCCTTTTCAGCACCAGGCTCGCTTGCGGAGATTGTCCCCGCAGAACCAGTACCGAAAGTTTCGACGTATTTACTTCGAGTTAGAAAAACTGGCCGAAGTTTTGCCCGGTCGAACCATGGATATTCTCGAACAGGTACAACGAGGGAAATTTGATATCCATCTGGAACACCGTCGTTTAGGCCCCAGTATCAATCGGCTGGTTGTCGGCATGGTGGCTAGTGCATTGTTTCTTAGCTCTGCTTTGCTGCTGGCACACCAGGTCCCCCCCCTGCTCTTTGCTACCGAACCGCTGCTGGGAATGTCCAAGGTCTCCCTGTTGGGACTGGCAGGATTTGGCGTCAGCGGTTTGCTCACCGTTCGCCTGTTGCGCGCAATTGGTAAGTCAGGACACTTGGATCGCAAAGAGTGAGCAACCAGCGAGCGTGGCAGTCTCAGGCTGCCGCTGGTGTCGGATCTTGATCGCCCTCTTGGTCGTCTACGACACGCAGCCCGATCGTATGCTGTTTCAAGAGCCGTTCAACCTGTTCGTTTAATTCGTCCAGTTGCAGCAAGACGGCCTCTTGACGGGAGTCAAGGTCGTCCAGCAGGCTGGTTTCAGATTGCTCAGGCATCGGACCGGTAACTACAGGGGGAGAGGGATGGAAAACCGTTTAACAAGA
>CAZXJC010000361.1:0-4483 GCA_964640885.1 uncultured Pirellulaceae bacterium
AGTCTGGCCTCAATGCTGGCGATCGAGTAGCTCTTACACCGTTTCGCTATATCAAGCGATCGGACCTGGCTGACCATGTCTCCTCTGCGATGGCGGCTCAACCAAAACCAGCCAGGAAGGCACAGAAAAAGGCGGATCGTACGAAGGTGTCTGCTGGTACGCCTGGAACAGGCTCACCGGCGTCATGATCCTATTTCAATTGCGCACCTGGCGATTGGGCATTAACAGCCTGTTCTTGCACCCGATGCGGTCGTTGCTGACGGTATTGGGTATCTTCATTGGTGTTGCCAGCGTCATTTGGCTGTTGGCAATTAGCGAAGGGATCAGCCGTGAGGCACAACGGCAGATTGAGGAGTTGGGTGCCACTAACGTAATTCTGCGTAGTATTCTGCCGGTGGAAAAACAACAGGATGATACTACGTTTTACGTTAAGTACGGTATCCGCCGAGATGATGTGGCGGCCCTCATGAAGATTCCCACGGTCACCGATGCGCTCAAGATCCGGGAGACCAAGCGGGAATCGCATTATGGAGGCGTTACGATTGAAAGTCACCTGGTTGCGTGTACGCCCGAATATGCCGAGGTGATGAAGTTGCGAGTGAGTGAAGGGGCGTTTATCTCGGATGTCCATGTCAGGCAACGGGCCAACGTCTGTGCCCTGGCAGCGGAAGCGGCCGAGCAGTTTTTCCCAGTGGAAAACCCGCTAGGGAAAGTTATTCGTATCCGAGAAATCCCTTACGTGGTGGTCGGTGTCATGGAGCCACGCAGGCCGATGGCCGGCATTGGCAGTTCGTTGGCTGCCCAGGATTTCAAAAACGATATCTATATTCCCTTGGAAACCTTCTGGCAGCGAATCGGAGATGTGGTTCGTTTCGTGACCGCTGGCTCCCAGACGGGAGAAGAAATTCAGCTGAGCCAAATTACCTTTCAGGTCGCTTCCACCAGGGACGTGATGCCGACGGCCGATGCCGTTACGCGGACGATGAGTAAATTGCACAGGAACGAGGATTATGCCGTGGTCGTTCCGCTGGAATTGCTCGAACAGGCCCGTGCGACACGATTAATGTTTATGGCCTTCATGGGACTGATTGCCACCGTGACGTTGATCGTCGGTGGTATTGGTATTATGAACATTATGTTGGCAACAGTTACGGAACGTACACGGGAAATCGGCGTGCGACGGGCGCTGGGTGCCAACCAGGCTGATATTACGGGCCAGTTTCTTTGCGAAACACTGGTACTGGCCGTCATGGGTGGTTTGACCGGTATCCTTGGTGGCGTTTGTTGTCCAAGTGTGATTGAATACCTGCGATCAACCCTCGAGCAGACATTGCCCGAAACGATGGCTAATCTACCTGATGCAGTGCGTAACTGCCGACCGGTGATTGTACCCTGGTCGATACCGCTGGCCGTCGGGATCTCGGTGTTCGTAGGAATCGTCTTTGGGATTTACCCGGCCCGGCGGGCTGCCAAGATGGATCCGATTGAAGCGCTTCGCCATGAATGATTTTTAGGTCCCGGTCGCGGGACCGGAAGGGAATGCTGTGTCTAGAAGTCCTCAGCAACGTCTTTCGCGACGGGACCTGTTGAAGGTTTCCGCCGCTGCCACCGTGGCCGCTGTACCAGGCTGCTCGTCTGAAAGGGCGGCAGTTAAGCCCAAACGGGTAGCCGTTGTGGCGACGGTCTATTTTACGGGTTCCCATGCCGATGTTGTCGTCGGGAAGATCCTGGAAGGCTGGCGGCAGGATGGTGGCCCCGGGCCAGCACTGGAGCTGGTATCGCTCTATGTGGAACAATTTCCGGAATCAGATGTTTCACGAAGCATGGCGAGGAAACATGGCGTACCGATGTTCGACTCGATTGAGAAGGCGATCACCGTCGGTAGCAACCGAATCCCGGTGGACGGAGTAATCAGCATTGCCGAGCATGGGGACTATCCGTACAACGCTCTCGGTCAGCATCTCTATCCCCGTCGCCGCTTCTTTAAAGAGATTACCGAGACGTTCAAGAAGTATGATACCGTTGTGCCGGTCTTTAATGATAAGCACTTGGGGCCACCATGGGTCGATGCCAGCTGGATGTAGCTACGGGCCCGAGAATTGAAAATTCCCTTCATGGCCGGTTCCTCGTTGCCGGTCAGCTTTCGTAAACCAAAAATCGACGTTCCCATGGGCTGCCCGCTGGAAAGTGCCGTTGGGATCGGATATAGCGGGCTGGATATTTATGGTGCCCACGCGCTCGACAGCTACCAGGCCCTGGTCGAACGGCGACGGGAGGCGGAAACGGGAGTTAAATGGGTGCAGTATTTTGAAGGAGAGGAAGTCCAGAAAGCTGTCGACGACGGGACCGTCCCAAGGGACGTGTTCGAGGCAGCCCGGGCCGTGGTTCCCAAGACAGTTGGCTTTGTTCCCACTGAGCGGACACCGCGAGAAGCACTTTTCCTGTTCCAATACCGTGACGGATTTCTAGGCGCCCAGTTCATGCTGCAGACGGTGGGCCGCACGTCGGTCGCCGTGAAGATTAAAGGACAGGAGAAACCACTAGCGACCCAATTCGAAGAGCGAATCGAACCAAGTCATCCCCACTTTGCTTACCTGCTTAAGGGGATTGAACGGATGATGCATACGGGACGGCCCAGCTACCCGGTCGAACGGACTCTATTAACCAGTGGAATCCTCGATCGAGCACTCCTTTCCCGCTCACTCGGCGGAAAGCGACTTGAGACACCGGAGTTGGCTATCTCGTACCAACCGATCGATTACCCGTATGCACCCAATCCCGACTTGCTTTCGGAACCACCCAGCTAGGCCTCAGTTGGCTGAGCCAGGTGCTTCTGGCTCCTTGGCTGCTAGCAAAACTAGGCAGTTTATGCCGTTGATAGTAGTTCTCAATTTGGTTGAGTGGGTCGTAGCGGGGTCGAAATCTTCTTTTCTCCTATATTTTTCCGCAAACGGGTTTACAGGATGAGGCAAACTTGATACCTTAATGTTATTGATACTCAGTATCAAAAGTGTCGCGGCTGGACGAAGCCTTTGTTTCGAGGGTTTCACGGTCGTAGATCGTAATTTTAATGACCAAGCCAGTAGTGTTTGTTTTGGCGAAATACTCAGCAAGGTATCAACCTGTTTTCTGTTGTTTTGTCTTAAGGAATAGAAGAAATGTCCAAGAGAATGAGAAATCGTAGGATTTCCGGTTTTACGCTTCTGGAAGTCCTGATGGTAGTAGCCATGCTCGCCATCGTAGGTGGAGCCATCATTACGAGTTATGGAGGACTCGAGGACAAAGCTGCCAAGGGTAGTGCAACGCACACCATCGCAGCTGTGGAAGAAGCTTTTCGAGTATTTGCGGCAACCGAGGGTGGCTTGCCTGATAATCTTGAATCGCTAATCGCTGCAACGCCGACGACACCTGTTTATGTCGCTGCGGAAGCTGATAACAGCGCGTCGGACGCAACAGGCGGAGCGTTTGCCGGCCTTTTGGGTGCTAAGATTGCGGGCAAGTTTACGATCGTGGAGACGGATCCCGAACCCTTGCTTGATGCTGGTATCACCAGGATCCGTTACTTGGATCTCAAGGGTAACGGTGCCGGTGGTGTATCGCTCGATATCAAGGATGCGGGTGGTAGCACGACGACCGTGGGTAATATCGCTGAGATCACGATTCCGCAGCACGCATTTGAAGCACCTCGTCCGACGAATAAGAATCGTGGCCGCGGTTACTACGTCAACCTCGTTGCCGGAACCGCCGTTCCGCTTGCTGTCTGGACTCCCGGTGCGGCTGGCTATAACAACGTCAAGGTTGGTGGTAATCCGACTTCAGTCCTGGTTGGACTTGGATTGGGCAATGCCTCCACGCTGATTGGCGACGGTGTTTTCACCAACCTCGCCCATGCTCCTTATTACGGGAATGTAGCCAAGAATGAGTACAACCACTACGTGGCTCTGATCGATATTAGTGTTGAACCTGCCAAGTTGGTGGCCATTCTGGATTCACGCGGTGATTTCCTGGATGAAGAGTTCGCTGAAGCTACTGGTCAGAAACTGTAGTCTTTGGTTCGATTCGTCATGCGAAGAGAGCGTGCGTCTGGCAGGCTGGCCAGGCGCACGCTTTTCGTCCATTTGAGTACTGGTGGGAAGCGGCTATTTAGCAGCACGGCCTGGCTTCTCGGGCTTCACATCTAGCGGCCCCGGTTCACTTACAAAGCGTCTGATTTATGAGTTCCTACACGAGTGATAACCGAACAGAACGAAGGCCAGCAGTGCAGCGGTGCGGCTTCACGCTGCTTGAACTGCTGATCGTGGTCGCGGTAATGCCGACCAAGGGCGGAATGGTTTTAATTAATGACAAAAATTCATCAACTACTATAACGGATTCTCTAAAAGGGATAACACCAGTATATAAAATAGGAGAGGTTACTGAAGGTGATAATCTCACGAGGTATATATAAAATCTATTCTAAATTATTACTAACTAGATAACGGAG
>CAZXJC010000362.1:0-3679 GCA_964640885.1 uncultured Pirellulaceae bacterium
TCGATTCTCGACGCCAAACACAGAGCGGTGCATAGTGTTCACACCTCGACTGGAACCAGCCAGGGTGGGCGGTGAAGCTAGCTGCCGGCCTTCTCTCATATCTTCTCCCCCACCGCGTTCTCATTATGAGGAGAGGACACCGCAGAGGGCGTGTGTGACTGGCATGACACATTGTCATGTCAGTCACACACCCTCTCTGTTCTACTCGCACTGCGGTAGAACAACTTGCTGCGGCGTCAATCATCCTCTGAGCGTGTTGCAGTGTGTCGCTTCTTACTACTTCTGTCGTTTCCGATTGGTTCGCCGCCACTGGAGTTACTGGTGACGTCGCCCCGACGATGTCGGGCCAGGAGTCCTGGGTCGCGCTGGGGACCAGATCGGTCCAACGCCTACAAGAGACCACTCAAGCGTATACCATACTCAATGAGGCGGGAGCGGGCGCCCCGGCGCAGGTGCGGCTGACGTTCCGCGCCGTGTGGCCCGCGCTGGCGGCGATCACTACCCACGCCGAGGCCAAGTTGGCTGCAGTCCGTCTCCAGTCCACACACAGAGCGACAGCGCTGGGCAGAGCCAACAACATTAGGAAGCAGGTGTTGCTTTGCCGCAACTTGTGGCAGGCCATGAGCAAGCACCCCTCGTTCGCGGAGCAGACGCTATTCGCAGCCGTGCCAGCAGCCGGCAGGGCCAGCGCCGCATCGGACGCGTCTCCTCAGGGTGCTCGACCCGGAACCGTCGTCTCGACGTCGCCCCTTTCGGCCGACGTCGCCGCCTCAGGCCCCCGTACGCCCGAACGCGGCGGACTGCGGCAGGCGGGAAGAGCACACGCAATCGGCTCGGCCAATTCGCAGCCGGGCCCGCGCGCTGACGGGCAGCGTGGCATCGGCTCCGCTACCCGTAGTTCCCCCGTGGAGGACATGTGGGCCGCCGTCCAAGCTCGGTCCCTGGACGTACTGGGACGCAGCTTGCAAGAGCCGATGTTGGCACGCGCACCTCCCACCTCGGCGTCCACCTCGGCGCCCGCGCCGGTTCGTGCGCCCAGCCCAGCCCGGGTCGTTGCGGCCGATCAACCAGCGTCCGACGCCGAGAACGCCGATCTGCGCGCGCAGTGCCGTCAACTCCAGCAGGAACTCGCCGACGTGAGAGCGGACCTTCGTGCGTTCCGTCGACTTGTACGCTCCCGCCCAGGTGAGCCGCCCCGCGCGCCCGCCCCCGCGCCTCGTGATAGCCCCCTTGTCGTTAGCAGCGGCGGCGGCGGCAGCAGCGGCGGCAGCAGCTTGGTGAATGCAGCTATTGCCAGCGGCGATTACAGCGCCGGGGCGTTCGACGCGCGCGTCAAGCACATGTCCGCGACAATGTTGGCCCGCTTGCCCACGCCGATACCCAACAAGCGGCAAAACGGCTACAAGCTCTCCGACCAGCGGAAGGATCCGCGCTCGCGTAAGCCGTTGGCAGTCGGCACGATCGTGGAGGTTCAAACCGTCGGCAGCGTCGACGCGTTCCCGGTCCGCTTCACCCACTTGAGCGACCCCAGCGCCAGAGACAAGGCGCGCGACGACTTCATCGAGTGGGCTGCGACCTCACTCGACGGTCTCTCTCGAGAGTGGTTTCGCGCGCTGCACGTGCTGGCGAAGTGCTCCAAGACGTGGCGCCGCAAGTACGCCAAATCCCGCCCCACGTCGTGGACCGAGGAGGACGAGCTAACCCTGGAGATCGCCGACATCCTGATCCTGGCGGAATTCGTGGCGTTTATCCACAAGCAGTCCATCCGGCCGAACTCGGAGCTGGCGAAGCTCATGGAGGACAAGTACCGGCTGGAGCGCCACGTCAAGGAATGGCTCGTCGGAGCGCAAGGCCTTGCAGACGCGGCGTCGCATCTCAGGCGTTGCATGCGCCTGGAGCTGAGCCAATATGCCGTTGTACAACCAGCCCAGTGGTCTGTACTTCTAGACGGCAAGTGCGTCGAGCTGCTCAGCTCCAACGTGGCGGCGGCGCCCGCTCCCGCTCCCGCGGCCCGCACGCGCGGAAAGAAGGCGGCCGGCGGTGGCGGCGGCGGCAGCAGCACAACGAACACGAGGTCGAGTGGCAGCTCGGTCAAGTGTTTCAGGTGCCATGGCTCGGGCCACTCGTGGCACGCGTGCAACAACGCCATGAAGCCCAAGGAAGTTCGCAGCACGTACGTCTACGGAGTTCTCTCCAACCCGCCGACCCCGGCCTACAGGAAGGCAGCGGAGATGTACCTCAGGAGCGAGATTCTAAAACTCGAGTAGGAGCACCGCCGAGGTGCACGGAGGCGCGGCCGCAGCGAGCCGCGGCACCTCCGTTTCTACGGGCCTCGGTGTCCGCCGCGCCTGCGCGCCGCGGTGCACCTTGACGCGACTTCCTTTCCCTCCTTCCCGCTGCGCAGTAGTGCAGCAGGACCCCAGCCCGGCAGTGTTGACTGCCAACACTTGCCCTGCCGTGGAGTTTCTCCGACAGGGTTGAAGAGCCGCTCGCCGGCCCCGGCCGCCAAGCAGCACCCGGTCATCGAGGACGCGCCGTCGCTCACGTGCAGCGTGGTCGCGAGAGGCGCTCCTGCTTTGACCACGCCCGCTGTGCGCAGCGGGTTCGCCTCACCCCGCACCTGCCGCAATCTCTCGGGTGAAGCTGCCGCGTCCGTGTTGCCCGCGCGCCAAGTCGACAAACGCCCCGTTTTGACGGAGGCCAAGGTCGACGCGGCGGCGAGCCTCGACGCTCTGCTGGCCCCGCCTTGGCGCGATGTTGTCGCGCGCGGCGTCCCAGCCCCTGGCACTGCCGGCCGCGCGTTGCGCGGCAGTAACGGCGCGTCATGTCGTCGCCAGCGACGGCAAGCGTGCCCGCCAGCCAATTGCGTGTCTGAGCCTGTGCGGCTGCCACCGCCAGCTCATCGCGCCGCGCGCCCGCCTACCCCGGTACCGCTGAGCGCTGCAGCGGCCGAGGCGGCAAGCCATCTGGGCCTTGCACAGGCCGGATGGCTCCGGGTGGGCCCCGATGAGTACCGTCGCGTCTTGTCGGGCGCCACCCCGGGCGCCACCAAAGCCGCGTTCGCACCATTGCCGGGCGTGGTACAGGAGGTTTTGTCCTTCGCCGCAGCAGCGGATCCAGCTAGCGCGCAGCGCCGCCTGCGCAGCGCCATCGCCCGAGCGCCGCTGGACTTCCACGTTCAGGTACTCGGGCCACGCTCTTGCGAGGAGCTTGACCCGCAGAAAGCGTCCGCCTGGGACGCTGCGAGCATTGCTGCAGCGTGCCCCTGGCGGTATCGCCGCACGCACTGCCGCCGCGCCAGGGCTGACTTCCGGCCCGATGTGTGGCAGCAGTGGCACCGACGAGTCTGCATCCACTGTCGCGCTCGCCCCGCCGGCACGCTCCAGCTCAATTCAGGCGACGTGGTCACCGTGGACCCGGGCTGCGTGATGTTCGGCACGGCAATGCGGCTTTGGTGTGGCTTGGAACTGCCACTCTCATCGCCGCCGCCGCGTCGCGTGTGGCCTAATCACGGGTCCGCCCGGCGGCACGCCGCGGCCATCGACGTGCAGATCGACGCGCAAGTGGAGACGGGCTTTCTGGAGGAAGTGCAGCCGGAGCATGTGCACGCGGCCGTACCACTGCTCGCGGTCGTGCGGCCCGCGGATGCTACGCGGGCTGCCAGGGACGGCAGCCGCCC
>CAZXJC010000363.1:0-2615 GCA_964640885.1 uncultured Pirellulaceae bacterium
CGGCCTGGTGATGTGGATGGCCGGTGGCAACGTGAAGGGTGGCGCGACCGGCGGTGCCACGGATGATTTCAGTTTACGGGCCGCCGAAGAACCGATCCCAATTCGCAACGTACATACCACGATCCTGAACTTGATGGGACTCGACGACGAAGCGCTGCGCTACCACCACGCCGGGCGACTGCGGCGTCTCACAGACATTGGCGGCCAGGTATTGAAAGAGATGATTGCCAGCTAACCGGGCGCCAGATAGAAAATCAGCTCATCTAATGAACTGAACCTTGATCGTGCGATCCTGCACTTCGGTCACTTTACCGAACTTGATTCCCTGAACGAACTTCTTGACATCAGTTACGGGTGAAACCTGGACGGTCATCTGGCTTCCTGAAGACGTTGACGTGATCATATGCATCGACCCCTGGGTGATGTCTGTGAGGTTCTCTTGAACCCGATCGCGATCGGAATCCTCGGAAATTCCACTGATCTCCACGGTAACCGACTCTGCGGGATCATGTTCGAAACTGATATTACAGCCTGTCAGACCCAGTGGCATGACCGCCAGCAGTAACACCAGGACGTATCGAAAAGAGATCAAAGAATGTTTTTTCATTTTCACGGCTCCCATTCCGCGGAGATTAAACCTTGGTCAGTCGCGAGACTCGACCACTGGCGACCCATTCGGCGACGAAAATATTACCTTGCCGGTCACAGCCGGCATCGTGCGGATGGACAAACTTACCGTCGATCCACTGGTCTTCCTTGTTACGAATACCACCGACGGTCGTTACCCGTTTCACATCATCTCCCAAACGAGCCACTACCTTGTTATTCTTGTCCAGCAGCGTGACCCGTGCGTGCAGTTCCGGCACCAGCATCAAGTCACCGTAGGTATCCAGGTTGGCTGGCAGGCCGTAACCGGTCAGCGTCTTGAGATGTTTTCCCTCGAGGGTCAACATCTGCAGCGTGTGATGGGCCCGGTCACAGACGCCCACTACCAGGTCACCCTTGTTGCGCTGGTCAATCCAAATCCCGTGCGGCGTGTTGAATTTACCGTTCCCGTTACCCGGGCCGCCAAAACAGCTCAACCAGTTGGCATCCTTGTCGTAGCGATGGATATACCAGCTGCCATATCCATCGGCTAGCAGAAATCCACCATCCGGTAAAAATCCAAAGTTTGTCGGCATGAAGCGATCACGGCCCCAAACCTTTTGCCGCTTGGTATCCTCGTCTTTAGCATAGACGCCAGCATCCATCGGCGCATATTTTTCCCAGAGCGTCTCTCCTTTGAGCGTCATCTTGGCGAAGGATTTCACCTGCTGGTAAGCGCAGACGTAAAGAAACTCCTCACCCCCTTCTTGCCGGACTTCGATTCCATGACCGCCACCCTGAAACTGGCTGCCAAAGGCACGGATGAATTTTCCTGTCGGATCGAAAACAAAAATAGACGGGTGATCCTTCTGGTTCGCCCGCCCCTCGTGAATCACGTAGAGGTTATTTGCCTTATCGACTGCCACGTTATGAGTTGTTTGCCAGCTGTACTTGGCCGGCAACTTAGCCCAGTCATGGTCGACGCGATACTGGTATTCACCTGTACCCAGGACAACTTCTTTACTCTCTGCTTTGCGAGCTGTCAGAACCATTGGAGCTACAGCCGTCGCCGACGCTGCCAGCACGAACTCACGACGCGTAACCTTGTTTGTTTTCTTACTCACTTTTAACAGCTCCCTGCAAATCGACCGGCACCAGGTTACTTACTGATGCAATAGAGGTGTTTTTCTCCCCGGATGAAAAGTTGATCTCCAGCCACTGCAGGCGATGCGTAGCACGATTCACCGAGTTTATTTTCAGCAACCACTTCCAGTTCCTTGCCCGGCCGGACAATCTTCATGGTCCCATCATCGGCCAGCAGGTAGGCCAGTCCATTCACGGCCAGCAACGAGGCGCTAAAATGATTGCCAAGTCGGTTCTGCCAGTGACGCTCACCAGTTTTCGTATCAAAACAATTGGCTGTCCCACGGTCATCTGCCACGATCAGGTAATTACCAATCACGACCGGAGACGGAACATAACAGCGGACGTTCTGCACGTGCCACTTCACGGCCGTATCCGTAACGTCCCCCTCGCCAGTCCCGTCAATAGCCATCACGTGATAGGTGGGAAAACCGGCACACATGTAGAACTGCTCGCCATCAAAAACCATCGAGGAGACAAACTGCTCGGTGGGCCCCTCGACTACCCAGTGTTGTTTCCCATTAGAGGGATCCAGGCTGATAATGTGCTTGCTGCCCGAAAAGACCATCTGAGTGCGACCATCAATATTACGAATCAGCGGTGTTACATAGCTGCGGATGCCATACTTGCGCGGCACCTTCCAGGCAACATCACCCGTCTTCTTATTTAAAGCCAGGATATAGGATTCACCGTCATGATCCCCGTTGATGATGACCAGGTCCTTAAAGAAAACGGGACAGGAACAGAAGCCGTGGGCACTAATAAAACTGCCTGGTTTCACTTTCCATTTCTCGTTGCCGTCAAAATCGTACGCGGCCACCACCATCGTGCCCGGATAAATCTTGCGCTTACCACCCACGTTCGGAGCATCAATTTCCGTAGGCTCA
>CAZXJC010000364.1:0-14102 GCA_964640885.1 uncultured Pirellulaceae bacterium
ATTTGGTAACGCGGCAGTTGAGAATAAGCTGATGATCCAGGATGGCCATGCAACCATACTTCACCAGTTAGGTTTGGACCACGAGCAGCTTACGTTCCGTTTCGGCGGTCGTGACGTTAGCCTTACCGACGTGCATGGTCATGTGGTGAGACCGCTGCTCGCTTCCTAAAGATAAACACATCACCTGGGAGACTGACCTGCTATGTATCTTTCCAGATACCTGATACTCATGCTGATCCTGACAGGGAGTGCTGCTGTAGCCGCTGATAATCAACTCAGCGAAGCCGAAAAACAGCAGGGTTGGATATTGCTCTTCAACGGTAAGACGCTCGATGGCTGGGTCACCAGTGAAAATAAGCCGAGTCAACGTCCCGTGGAAGCGGGGAGTATTAATCCGCACAAGTCGGGCCATTACATGATGATCCACGAAAAGAAGTGGGAGAATTTTGTTCTCCAACTGGATTTTAAGATCAGCAAGGGATGCAATAGTGGGATCTTCTTTCGTACTTCCTCGCTCCAGCCCAGGCCAGGCAAGGATGTCGGCTTCAACGGAATCGAGATTGCCATCGATGATACTGCCACGGCTGGCTACCACGATACGGGAGCCATTTATGACCTGGTGAAGCCGAGCGTCAATGCCATGAAGCCGGCGGGCCAATGGAACCAGTTGAAACTGTTCTGTAACCGGAATCGAATTTCAGTCAGCGTTAATGGTAAGCGTGTTTCCCGAATGGATGTGGACCAGTTTTCAGAACCTAACAAGCGCCCGGATGGTAGCAGCCACAAGTTTGATGTGGTTTACAAGGACCACCCGCGGCTGGGATATATCGGCCTGCAAGATCACGGCGCCGATTGCTGGTACAAGAATATCAAGCTCAAGGTTTTGAAGTAACTGGCTATTGGTTCTTGATTGCCAGCCGTTTTACGAGCTTGTTGTTCTCGTGAAATTCGATCGCCTGGTATTTCCCTTGCGGGACCGAGATGATCAACGGGCAGGAAAAACTGGCCGACTCGCTTTTCTTGGCAGTCGTCTTGTAACGCAGTTGGACGACACCATCTTTTTCTGTCACGGACGTCACCTGGTAGGTGCAAAAGGACATACCGCGTCGAATGGCAGCCAGTACCAGCTGAGATTTAAACGCGTCGGGCGCGAGTCGGTGTGACTTATCTCCCATCACGAAGGCCACACCGAAAATCCGGTCGAATTGTTTCTGGTCATGCGCCGCAAGGAAAGAGGTAGCAGCCTTCGGCTCAAATTTATTTGAGACGAAGTAACCCGAGTAGGTTTCGAACTTAAGCTTGGCCGGTTCCGCAGCAGTTGCCAGGCCAGTAAGCAGTAGCAGGGGAATGATGGTCAGGTGTTTCATGTCTATCGCCTAGCTGAACAACTCGTCGATCACGTGACCATTGTTGACCAGTGCCACCGGTTGCCCCTGCTTGTTTAGGAGTGGAGCATGCGGGTTGATCCCGAGTGTATGAAAAATGGTGGCCGTGAGATCTTCTGGCGAGACAGGTTTTTCCAGGGGATAGGCTGCGTGGCGATCGGATTGTCCGTAAACCAGCCCATCTTTCATACCCGCGCCGGCAAGAATTGCCGGGAAGCAGTAACTCCAGTGGTCTCGACCGTCGGCGTTACCCCGGTTGAGAAACTGCGGAGTACGTCCCATTTCACCGCAGCAGACAACCAGTGTGTCATCGAGCAGGCCACGTTCTCGCAGGTCATCGAGCAGCGCTGAAAAACCACGGTCAAGTCCTGGCAGCAGGTGATCCCTCAAGCTGGCAGTTAGTCCGTCATGGGAATCCCATCCGGAGTCGGCTCCGTCCGTCATATCCCAGATCACTGTGGTAAAGCGAGCTCCTGCCTCGATCATTCGTCGGCCCATGATCAGCGACTGTCCAAACAGGTTGCGACCGTAGCGATCTCGCAACTTAGCTGGTTCGCTCTGCAGATTTAGTGCCTGTTGTAAGCGATCCGACATCACCATCTCGAGTGCTTCCTGGCGAAAATCACCAAACTGTTCAACCTGGCGAGACTGGGCTAAGGCACGCCGTGACTGGTCGAACTGCGTCAACAGCGATTGTCGACGGTTTAGTCGGTCGACCGTAATGCCCTGATTGAGTTCAAGTCCGCTAAAGCGGAACTTCAATTCTTCGTCGGTGCAGTTTCGGTAGTAGGGGTTATCGCCTGACTTGCGCTTGTGGATGCGGGTGGAAAAAGCATTGTATTCAGAGCCGAGCCAGCCGGCGTATTGGCCGAGGCGGTCGTACTGTCCACCCAACTGAATTTCCCCATGTCGGTTAGGGAGATAAACGTAACCGGGTATTGTTCGCTGCTTGGCTTGAGCCTGCTGGCGATCCAGGTAGCTGATGACGGATCCGATGGAAGGCCAGTCATTGTGAGCAGCATTGACGTTGGATGGTCCGCGCTCGGCTGGCGGCATTGGATGCCCGGTCTGGATGTAATGTGATGCGTTGTGGTCATTTTGGGGATGGTTGAGTGTGCGGATCAAGCAAAAATCGTCACTTCGCTTGGCCAGCATCGGCAGATGTTCGCAGAAACGGAGTCCGGGAGTTGCTGTTGCCGTACTTTTGAAGGGGCCGACGATGTGGCTGGGAGCATCCGGTTTACAGTCGAAGGTCTCCAGTTGACTGGGGCCCCCAAACAGGTAGACGAAGATGACCGATTTTGCACGAGCTTTGATCGGCTGTTGAGCCGATTCGGCGGCTAGGACCTGAGGCAAGCTGAGTCCAAACAATCCTGCTCCACCCACCTGCAGCAGTTGTCGGCGGGTAAGTCCGTTGCAGACTCGTCGTCGATTACTGAGGACCGTTAGCATGGTGAAGCCTCGAAGAGTTCAGACCCTATTTCTAGCTGACCTTTATAGCATAACCCTTGATCTGTTCTTCGTCACGGTTGAAAGGAAAAGGCCATGGAAAAACTTCGTTCTTGTCGGCGAAAAATGGGCAAGATTGTCAGGCAGTCCCGGACGCGTTACGCTGGTAGGAGTAAAGGCTTTACTGCAAGAATCTTAAGGAATCGATGATGCGACCGAATTTTAGAGTGATTTCTCTCAGTTTTTTGCTGGTATTAATTTTCACCGGGACAACCCCCGCAGCTGGCCGTCCTAACGTTTTGATGATTGCCATCGATGATTTGAATGACTGGGTTAGTTGCCTGGGGGGGCATCCACAGGCCAAGTCGCCTCATATTGATCGCCTGGCCAAGCGCGGTGTCCTTTTTACCAATGCTCATTGCCAGGCCCCGATCTGCAATCCCTCCCGAACGAGCTTGATGCTGGGAATGCGTCCCTCGAGTACCGGGATTTATGTGAACCGACCCTGGTTTCGAGCTACTCCAAAGAACAAGACACGGGTCACGTTGAGCCAGTACTTTGCGGCGCACGGCTACCGGACATTAACCACGGGTAAAATCTATCATGCATCTCGAGTCGATGGGCCTTCATTCCAGGTGGTGGGACCGCGCCCTGGTCAACGGTTGAAAATTGATAAGCAGATCGTAACCGACATCGGAAGTTCAAGCAGGCTCTGGGATTTTGGACCCCAACAGTATGACGAAAAAGAATTTAGTGATTTCGTGGATGCTAGTTGGGCCGTCGAGAAGTTGCAGACCCTCAAGCGACAGAAACCATTCTTCCTGGCGGTTGGTTTCTACCGCCCCCATGTTCCCTGGTATGCCCCTCAGCGATTCTTTGATGTTCGGCCGAGGCCTGCTGTGAAACTGCCGGTTGTACAGGATGATGACCGCGATGACTTGCCCGCCGGTGCACTCGCATTGACCAATAATTCCCTGCCACCCTCGCATAAGTGGTTCGTTGAAACGGATCACTGGAAGGATGCAGTCCAGTCCTATCTTGCCTGCGTCAGCTTTACCGACGCCCAGGTGGGACGGTTGCTTGATGCACTCGACAAGAGTCCGCATGCGGATAACACGATTGTCGTGTTGTTCTCGGATCATGGTTTTCACCTGGGTGAAAAACAGCGATGGGCAAAACAGTCGCTATGGGAAAGTAGCACTCGAGTTCCCTTGATTATTTCTGTACCCGGTGGCAAGCAGGGGGGGCGTTGTAGCAGACCTGTCGAGTTGCTGCACCTTTATCCGACCTTGCTGGAATTGTGTGGATTGCCAGCACGTGATGATTTGGAAGGGACCAGTTTGGGGCCCTTACTAAAAGATAGCCAGGCTGCCTGGTCCCGTCCGGCGATCACGACTTACCAGCGTAATAACCATGCCGTGCGGTGCGAACATTGGCGTTACATTCGTTACGCTGACGGTACCGAGGAACTTTACGATCACCGTACAGACCCGCAGGAGTGGACGAACCTGGCTGGCCAGCAAAAGCACCAGTCGGTCATTGCTGAGCACGTAAAATGGCTTCCCAAGACTAACCTGCCAGCAGCGACTGTCGCGGGACAGAAGAAAAAACAAAACACCAATTAATTGATCGGCTTGCTATTTTTCAGAAAGTAATTTTCATGAAGTTTTTCTCCAACTCGATGTTTACGTATTTGCTAGTTTTGCTTGGTGTCCTGCTTGCTTCTTCGTTGCAGGGGGCCGAGTTGGCCCAGCGTCCCAATATTATTGTCATCCTGGCGGACGACATGGGTTATTCAGATATTGGTTGTTACGGTGGTGAGATCAAGACACCGGCCTTGGATTCGCTGGCGGCAGGTGGTTTGCGTTTTACCCAGTTCTACAATACGGCTCGCTGCTGTCCGACGCGGGCAAGCCTGTTGACCGGTCTCTATTCTCACCAGGCGGGCGTGGGCCTGATGATGAACGACAGTAAGCTGGAGGGCTATCGAGGTCAGTTGAATCGCAAGTGCATGACCATGGCCGAGGTATTAAAAACTTCCGGTTATTCGACCTACATGTCAGGGAAATGGCACGTTACGCCTTACCTGGCTAACAACCTTGTTTCTCCGCCCAAGGATAATTGGCCACTGCAACGAGGATTTGATCGCTTCTATGGGACGATCCACGGTGCTGGCAGTTTCTTTGATCCCAATAGCCTGACGCGCAACAATACCTATATTACTCCCGATAATGACTCGGAGTACCAACCGGAGACCTATTACTACACCGATGCGATTTCTGATAATGCAGTCAAGTACATTCGCGAGCATGACAAGCAGAAACCGTTTTTCATGTATGTTGCTTACACGGCAGCACACTGGCCAATGCACGCGTTGGAAAAAGATATCGCTAAATACGATGGCGTTTATGACGCGGGTTGGGATGCGATTCGTGAAGCTCGCTATAAGAAAACCAGGGCGCTGGGATTGATCAAGGAGAATTGCAAGCTGTCCCCAGCGGTTAATGCAGGTTGGGAGAATGAAACAGAGAAGGAGTGGCGAGTTCGTTGCATGGAAGTGTATGCGGCGATGGTTGATTCCATGGACCAAGGAATCGGTCGAATCACCGGTGAATTGAAACGCCGGGGCCAATTCGAGAATACGCTGGTCTTCTACATGCAGGACAACGGAGGGTGTGCGGAGAAGTATGGTTTACGTGCTAATAACGCGAAAAATCTCAAGCCACGGGAAGCGATGGACAAGGATGAATTGCAAACCTTGATGACTCCGCGCTATACCCGAGCTGGACAACCTGTCCTCACCGGCCATGTGATGCCAGGGCCTGCCACCACGGCAATCGGTTACGATCAACCCTGGGCCAATGTTTCCAATACCCCGTTCCGTGAGTACAAGCACTGGGTCCACGAAGGAGGTATTTCCACCCCGCTGGTGGTGCACTGGCCAGCTGGTATTTCCGCCAAGAATCAGTTGCGCCAACAGCCAGGTCACCTGATCGACATCATGGCTACCTGTGTTGAGGTGAGCGGAGCTAACTATCCAAAGCAATACAAGGGAGAAGCAATTCGGCCTCTGGAGGGTCAAAGCCTGGTTCCCGTTTTCGCAGGAAAGAAAATCGATCGCGAACTGCTGTTCTGGGAGCACCATGGGAACTGTGCAATCCGGGTTGGTGACTGGAAGCTGGTTCGCAAGGGAACTCAACGCACGGAGAAAATCGGGAACTGGGAACTGTATGACCTGGCCCAGGACCGCAGTGAACTTAATAACCTGGCCTCGGAAAAACCGGCGCTCGTCAAGAAGCTTGCCGCGCAGTGGGAAGCTTTTGCACTGCACGCCCACGTCAAGCCCTGGCCTGGATCGAAGAAAAAGACGCCTCCCAAGAAGAAGCCGAGTAAACCGAAAAAGTCGTGATCCGATATTGGCTGAGTGCCTTTCGATAGATCGCTTCAGGATACGCCATGACAGATTGTTTCCCCGTGACAGAAGAACAGCTGAATCGCTACCACGAAGATGGGTTCTTGATTCTTGAGCGGCTCTTTGACTCTCAGGAGATGAGCTTGTTGCGAGACATTGCCCGCCAGGATCTTCAACTGGCCAGTGAAGCGAAGCGACGTCGCGACGGAGGCACGGGTGAAGCCAAGCTGACAGTTCGCAATGACCTGGGCGATGATATTTATAGCGCTATCGTACGTTGTCACCGTATCACGGATCCCATGGAGCAATTTCTTGGTGGTGAAGTCTATCACTATCATCACAAGATGAATTTCAAGGAACCGCAGGTGGGAGGTGCCTGGGAGTGGCACCAGGATTACGGGTACTGGTACAACAATGGTTGCCTTTATCCGCTCATGGCCAGTTGCATGATCGCAGTGGATGAAGCGACCCAGGCAAACGGTTGTTTGCAAGTCTTGCGAGGTTCCCATCACCTGGGACGACTCAATCATGGACCAATTGGTGATCAAACCGGTGCCGATCAGGAGCAGGTCTCAGTTGCCCGAGAACAATTGGAACTGGTCCATTGTGAGTTAGCACCTGGTTCGGTTGTTTTCTTTCACTGCAACTTGCTCCACTCTTCAGCCCAGAACCGCAGTGCCGATCCGCGTTGGGCCCTGATCTGCTGCTACAATGCTGCTCGCAATAATCCGTATAAGGAATCCCACCACCCGCGATATTCTTTCCTGGAAAAATGGCCTGAATCTCGAATTCTTGAGACGGGTCAGCGGCAATTGGCTGCTTTGCAAGCGGGTTCTTGAGTAAAAAACAGGTGTTAAGCATTCTGGAAACCACTAGAATGTGGATGTTACTTGCTACCAAAAGAAGGAAGCTTTCCATGAAGACGCCTTTGGATCAACTGCTTGCTGAGCATCGTGGACTGACACGTCGTTATTTTCTCCGCTCGGGTAGTGCGGGCCTGGTGGCCCTCAGTTCGCTCCCTCTCTTTGGCGAAGAATTTCAACAAGATCCTCAATTACAAAAAGCGATTGCTGGCCTCGAAAGCTACTTTACGAGCCTGCCTGGTTTTCGTGATGTATCACGAGGTAGTCCGAAGCCCCATTCATTACCTCTAGAAAAGCGCAAGGAAGTGGGCCTGACACGGGATACCTGGAAACTGGAAGTGATTGGTGATCCGGAGGCACCCCCGCGCCTGGGTAAATCTCTGACAGCTAAAGAGAAGACGGCTTTCGGATTCCAAGACCTGATGAAACTGGCCGAAACACGAGCCGTTCGTTTTCCCAAGGTGATGACTTGTCTCAACATCGGTTGTCCACTCGGCATGGGTATCTGGGAAGGAGTTCCTTTGCGTGACGTGATCTGGTTAACCCAGCCACGCTCAGATCTTCGTCGGGTATTTTATTACGGTTACCACAATGACGATCCCAAGCAGCGTTTTCAGAGTTCACTGCCAGTCGGTCGAATCCTGGAAGATCCTTATGATTTGCCTCCGGTGATTCTCTGTTACAAGCTCAACGGGCAATGGCTCTCGCCTCAACGAGGCGCCCCAGTCCGGATCGTGATGCCGGAAGGTTACGGTTTCAAGTGTATCAAGTGGCTTAGTCATCTGGTCTTGTCAAATCGTTTTAACGCCAATGATACTTACGGAACACAGAACAACGATGTGGATAGTCCGCTCAAAACCTTTTGTGCTACCCTGTCAATTCCCCCAGTGGTCAAACCGAACCAGCAGATTCCGGTGACTGGTTGGGGACAAGTAGGAATCTCAGGGCTCAAGAAAGTCCAATTTTGGGTTCACAATAATGCTGATCCATTACCCGAAGGTGATCGGTATTTCAGCAAGGCTCCCTGGCGCGATGCGACTATCTTGCCGCCCCCCAAGAACTGGGGTGGTGATCTGCCTGAGAACAAGATTCCTGCGTCAACAATTGGTTTTGACCCGGCTACGGGACAACCGAAAACCTGGCCACTACCACTGAGCAAGATTCACTGGGCAGCGCTCGTGCCTGGACTGCCAGCTGGTGAATATACTTTTCGCTGTCGAACGATCGACAAGAACGGGATTGCTCAACCGTTGCCGCGACCGTTCAACAAGTCGGGGCGTGCCACGATTGAACAGAAGAACCTGGTGGTGAAGGCTTGAAAACTTAGTTGCTTTCTTGGAGAAGTGGTTGCGATTTGGGGCCAGCGTTGGTGACGCAGAGCAGCAATCCCAGGGCAACCATAGCAGGGCCAATGGCGGTTGCAGAAACTGGCAGTACCGAGAGAGCGAGCAGTGGGAACGTTACCAGGATTGTTCCCATGCCAGCCAGGTAGAGTCCCAGGCCGAGGTGTCTGAGGATGTGTAACTGTCGGTGTTGTTGGAATAGCTGTGCAAGAAAGAGTGTCAGGATACCCAGTACGATTGCATAGGCATGGCCAATCCTGAGCAGTCGTCGCCCGAATTCCTGGTACTGGTCCATTCCCCACGGCGCCGGTAATGGTCCATCAAATGCATACATGCCAATTCCCATGCCGGTAAAGAGTGAGGTGGTAATGATCGCCCATCCCAGTTGTTCCAGGCGATCTCCATGCTTCCAGGCCAGGTTTAAGCCAGCCACCGCTCCCAGGCAAACAAGCGTTGCTGGAATAGGCAGCAAGTATTTCAATTGAGTAAAAGTAAAGCACGAGAGGGCCAGCACCAGCGGCATACCGATTGTTCCCCCGAGCAGGCCGCGGTGGCCCCACGTGATCAATGGGCCGGTCTCCTTGGCGCGATAAGCCAGGTCAAAGTAAAGCAAGGTCAGTACGGTTAAAGCAATTACGGCTACCCGGGCCAGTCGTAACATCCGCAGGCGCACTTCGTCTTCATTTCCCAGCCACTCCAGCGAAAGGAGATCGGGGTACAGAATGAACAGGCTTGTCAGCAGGTCCAGGAACATGCCGAAGCAGAGGATTGGCAGGATCAACTGGATTTGTATTACTCCGCTGCCACCGATTTCGACGCGAAGTGTTTTTAGGAAGGCGATCAGGTTTAGCAGGCAACCGCATAAGACCAGCCACTTGCCTAGCGGGTGCCAGACCAACAGCAGGTAACCGCCGGCGTAGAGGATTGCGCCGCAGCCAGTCAGGAGTGAAGACTGAACACTAAAGCGTGACTGGAAGGCCCGGGTTGTAAGAACATAACCAACCACCAGTTGCAGCAGGGCCATCGCCAACAGCACACCCTGGGCGTGTCGAAACTGCATTCGTGTACTGTTGAGCAGTTCTGTCGGTTCTTGTTGACCAAAGATCCAGGGATCCAAGCCGCTCATAGCAGCCATGCCCAGGATCAGCAGGGTCCAGCCGAGTAAGCGATTAAATCTTCCGCAGGCAAAGAATGTCAATGTGTCGACGAACTCCCTGTCGTGGTTTTTCCGATAGCGATCAGCGATGCTTGCTTGCTCGGAGGTATTTTTGTTTGAAGTTATCGCGACGCCATTTTGTCAATTCGTCACTGTAGAGCCGGCTCGACAACTCATAGAACCCGTTTCTAAGCTGCTCCACGGTCATGTGGGACGGCTGGAAATTGATGTCGAACAAGGTACAGCGATTCCAGTCACCAGGGTAGAGCAATCGGTCTTCTGCTAGTAGCCGATCGTAAAGTGGTGTGCCAGGAAAAGGAGTCTGGTAGGTGATTTGAACATCATATAGCTCTGATTCCATCACGAAATCGTAGACCTGGTCGAAGATTTCTGGTGTATGTCCGTCGAGGCCCAGGACAAAACAACCGTTGACTCGAATCCCGTGGGATTGGATCCGTTTGATCGCCTCGATGTAATCGGGCCACCATTTGATCTTGCGATCATTTTTGAGCTCAATTCCTTGTAACCCCGCTTCGACTGGACTCTCCAAGCCGATCAGTACCTGGGCACAACCACTGGCTCGCATTAACCGCAACAGTTCTTCATCCTCATGGATGGAGAGGTCGGTTTCGGTGAACCATTTGACTCGACGTTTTTTAAGTTCGGGTAACAGTTCTTTCCAGTAACGTCGATTTATAAATGAATTGTCGTCAGCAAATTCAATGAACGGTCGTGGCCAGATTTCTTGAATGCGATCAATTTCAGCCAGTACCTGTTCGGCCGGTTTCTGTTTGTAGTGAGGTGTTAGCAGTATGGAAGCTGCACAGAACTCACATTTCAGGGGGCAGCCGCGGCTGGTTTGCACAGTCAAACGGTTGTACTTGGAGATGTCCAGCAATTCAAAAGCTGGAGTTGGCGCCGTGGCCAGGTCAAAATTGGGTCGATCAAAGGAAGAATAGCGGGGTTGCAGGTTCCCGGACGCAGTGTCGTCGAGGATCTCGTTCCAAACCGCTTCTCCCTCACCGATCATCACGCTGTCCGCATGATTGGCTGCTTCATCGGGCATGGCCGTCACGTGTAGACCACCCAATACGACTGGCGTGCCGTTTTGGCGAAACTGGTCAGCCAGGGTGTAAGCATCCTGAATACGGGCACTAAAGCTTGAGATAGCTACCAGGTCCAGGTTGGCACTCAGTTCACTTTCAGGCGGCAAATCGTCCACTTCCCAGTAATCAATTGTGTGATCACTGGATGTCATACCCGCCAGTGTTAACAGCCCCAGGCTTGGCAACGAAGCAATGGTTGTGCTGCGTTCCACGAATCCGGGAAGCGTTAAACCCATGTCGAGTAGTTCGCTGTCACAGCAGCGCACTCCACTCATCGCGATTAAACCAAGTTTCACGGTAGAAGCCCCATCGTTAGACGGCGTTTACAGTAAACTGTTGATCGAGGCCGAATGGTTTGTTACTGATCCAAGATCGTCTTGAGGTTCTCAATCACCGCATCTACATCTTTCTGTTTGGCAGCGGCCAGCAAACCGTCCACTCCGACCTGCGACAAGATCGATTCGGGAAGATCAAAGTCGACGCGAATGGTCAACTTGGTTCCATCACCATCCGCTTCGGCCTGGTAGGCGAAAGTACTTTCAATGCCCCCCTCGGTTTTGAAGGCGTAAGATTGCCCCGCTTCATGTTGCGTACAAGTGGCGGTTCCTTCGAAGTCAATTCCTAGCAGGGACCAGCACCAGGTCCAAGTAGCGCCAACAGAGTCACCTTCGATATTAGAGACTGACTTAAGCGAAGGTAAATAAGAAGGTCGATTTTCAATATTCGCAATGTAGTCGATCACGGCCTGAGGAGAATTGTTTATTTGAACTTGAGCTTCTGCGGTTTGAGTCGTCATAGTGCTTCCTTTACTGTGATGCTAAACAAGATGTTTTCGTAAGTATCGGAAATTGTCAGTTCTAGGGCAACTGTCATTTCGGCTACAAGAGCTGGCATTTGTGGTAATTTTCAGTACTGAATTTTACGGAGAAGTCTTCCGCTTCAGAGCAATACGAATACGTGGAAGAGGACCAGGTAGGACTTTTGGCAGCCACTGGACCAGTAGCGTTATCTTGTCGCGCAGATGGGCCGCTGGCATGACAGCAATGAGAATCCTGGGAGCCACTGGAAAACTGCGAATCGATGCCGTGCGAGTGCGGCCCGTTAAGGTCAGATGGCGTGAACCGGTCGTTTCGCAAGCGAGCAGCAGGCGGGTACTGCCAGTGTGGACCAGTTCCTGGAATTGATCGGCCCCTAAACGTACCAGGAAGATTTGCGACAGTGGCCAAAGGCAAATTCCAGTCACCAGGCAGGAAATGGTTAGAGGCCAGTTTAGCGGATCGTCAGGCCCTGCAACCAGGAAGGTCAGCACGGTACCGAATGTAATAAACTGGACGATCAGTTGTCCGATCCGTGAAACACGGATCGCTGTAGGGCGTCTCGCTAACAGGAAGAAAACCAGGTAGACAAGAATTGGTATGAAAACCCAAATCAGAATTGTTTTTTGGGCCATACCTGCTACTACCTGCTGCTACCTGCTGACCAGAGATTGATTGATTGTCAGAGTGGAATCTTTAAACACCGACAGAGTTCTGATAGCTGTTTAACTTAACTGTGGAAGTGTCGGCCACGTTGACCCAGACATGCACGTGCGGGGTGCCACGGAAGTACCAGACAAAGGAAGGTCCTTCCAGTCGCCAGTTGTCCCAGAGGCCATCTTCACCCAAGTCTCCCTCCTTGTAGAAGGCAAGGTGACAGGCATCAAGCCCGCCTTGGACTTTAAGACAGCGAGTGACTTCGTCCTGGTCAGACTGGCGAAACGGTTCGAGCAGCAGCTTTAAGACCGTTTGTAAGTGTTCTTTTTGGTCTGGAGAAAACTCTGTGACCGGTAGGCCGTCGAATTTTCCTTGTTTGCCACGGAATCCAATCAACTCTTCGGAGGGCATTCCTTTGACAACCAGTGCCTGCTTTCGCTGCTTACCGTTAAACATGTCGTATAACTTGTTCGCCGCCAGGGCCTGGTGCCAAAAAACATTGCTGGGGTGATTTGCTTCTTCAAACAAGCCTTCTCCTTCGTGGGCATAGAGGATGGGGCCGCCGAAAGCCACGTGTTCGGCACTGTTACCATCACAGCGTAGCGTCATGTGCCGACTGGCTAATACGAACTCGAACTTATCACTGCCCGGTTTGCCGAAGATTGCCAGCGATTGCTTGTTGCCAAAGCCACCGACATCATCTTTGAGTTGCTGGTCGAATCGCGAGTACCAGTCAGGATGTGTCATGCCGCGAAAAATTTGGTGCGCCAGGTGCTGCTGTTCCTTGGTGTAAAAACTGCTCTTGATCGATGGCTTGGTAATTTTCCAGTTGTTTTCCAGTCGAGTGCGCAACAAGCCCCGTTTCTTTTCGACGAAATTCCAGTCAAAACAGACTTCCTTTTTTTGCTTATCGGTAAGTGATTCATACAAGACTTTGACGAGGCTTTCCGCGCTCTTTTGAGGAGCTGCGGCTGCCAGCAAGGGAGATGTTGGCAAGGCTGCCGTGGCGGAAGTGGCCAGTGCCATGGCGCCAGCCTGTCTGAGAAACTCTCGTCGCGGCTGAGTGGATTGAGTCATGATTTAACTCCTGGAAAAGGTTGCTTGTGCTGTTGCGGCAGTGACTGGCTGCTCTTGAATCATGGATTGGCAGCGGTGGAAACGGTAACTTGAGCTGAAAAAATACTCGCCGGATCACCTCGCTCGACCAGTGTTTTGCTGATCATTGCTACCGTACGATTTAAATTTCCGTGGAACAGTTGCTGGCCCTTGAAGGTCACAGTAACTGGTTGATCGAGATCCAGGAGCTGGTCATTGGCACGAAGAATTAATTGTTCGATTCCCTGTAGCTTCGTGATTTCGATTTGCTGCTTCTTTAGGCTGACTTCAACGACAGACCCTCGGCGTTTGTTTTTGTCATCGACGGCCAGCCAGTAAAAACGGTTGTGGGTGACATCGTCCTGCCGCCAGACAACCCGGTCGGGGAACGGATTGCGACGAAACTTTGCCATCCAGGGAATGGCGACGGCATCTTCCCGATCCATCCAGTGTCCCTTGTTGGGATAAATCTTTACCAGGTGTCGGTAACCTTCGGGATCTGCTTTCTGCAGCGTGGCCAGTTGACTGCCCCAGGAGGCTGCTACCTTGTTGCGATTGTAGGCTGCATCTTTGCCTCCCATGTGGATCGTGAAACCAATGTTTCGTAATCCCAGCGGTGAGGCTTCGTTGGGGTGTCCAGCCATCATGGCGGCGGCGGCCAGGCGATCTGCCATGCGGGGAGCCAACTGGTAAGCACCATCTCCCCCGGCAGAATAGCCCATGATGTAAACTCGATTCGGGTCAACATCTTCAAAAGCAATCAGGTTCTGGATTAACCGCTGAAACATTGGATCGATGTGACCCTGGTGCCAGAGGTTCCA
>CAZXJC010000365.1:0-2568 GCA_964640885.1 uncultured Pirellulaceae bacterium
TGCGTTTTCCTCGTCAGCTTTTTCCTCGCCAGCTTTTTCCTCGCCAGCTTTCTTTTCAGCCGCTTTCTCCGCGGCCGTTTTCTTTTTCGGCTGAGGACCACGAATCAGGGACACTACCGACTCGACAGTCACCAGATCCAAGTTCCGGGTTAGATCGGTGTTCAGTTCCGGGGGGGCAGCGTCCGCATTGATTTTCCAACCATAACCGGCCCAGGTAAGTGCCCGCTCAGCCAAACGGCGCTCAATATCCTCGCGATGCCGCGCCGTTAACCGGGCCGAAGGCCCCATTGCCACCCAGACGTGCACGTCATAGGGTGAGTAAATCCAGGAAAACGGTTCTTCTTTCTTCTTATCATCATCTTTCTTTTTCGTTACCTCTGGCGACTTGTCTTCTGATTTCTTAGCCGATCGGCAACCGGCGGGCATCAGGGCCACGAGGCAAAACAGCAATAACAAGATTCCCTGTCCCCAGCCGGGCAAGCCTCCGCGCAAAGAGAGTCCATCCCTGCTGGGAGCAGCTTCAGAGGGGCGGTAATTTGATTCGATCTTCACGGTTATAGTCACTCCGATAACTCGTCCGTTCCGAGGCGCCAGCGTTGAATTCCCTGGTAGAGTGTCACCGGGCGAGAGGCGGCTCGTCGCACGTCCGATCGGTGAGCAAAATGGTCAACCGTTTGCCAGAGCGGTATTACTGCCACTTTATCGTGACAAATACGATGTAACTCACGAGAGCGGGCAGTCACTTCGGGCCACCGCTTGGCATCTTGCAACCAGCGGACGCCACGATTGACATGTTCATCGTCAACTCCGGCAATCCCGGTGCGAGAAAGGATGCGGCCGGCATCGACGATCGGTTCCCACATGGCTACACGGGCATAGACCAAGTCGCACTCTCCTGTCGTATCGCGGGTCTGTCCTGGAGGAAACTCTTTGAGTTCTGTTTTAAAATCAATGGCATCGAGTTGGAACTTGATTGCTTTACAGGCTAGCCGAGCGGTCTCATCAGCCGGGTGCCCTAACAGCAACGTAGAAAACTTAGGGGGCTTTTCCCCTTTCAATTCGGCAACTTCCTTAAGCCGCCTCACCGAGAGTTTCGCGAGCGTGACAGCCAGCCAGGGTGAGTAGCGACGAGGCATGATACTCTGATCGTAACCGTAGGAGAGGGGGTCATCATCAGACATGCCGCGGGAAAATGGCCCACTAATCACTTCACAACCGGGAACCTGATTCTTGCGGAGTATCAATTCGTTGAGAATCGCTTCACGACGAATACCAAAAACCAGCGCTCGTCGAAACAACTCGCTCGAGGTATAGGGTTTTTTATAATTCGGGAGCAGCATATGGACCGTGGGTTGCGAGTAAGCCACTACCTCGATCCCCGGTTCCCCTTTTATGGTCGCTGCTACGGAGGGAAGCAAATGATCAACCACATCCACTTCCCGACGCCGCAACGCAGCCACCAGTTTTTCAGAATCCTCGTAACGCCGTTCGACGATCTCCGCCGGTGGCACAAACTGGTCATCGACCCGCGCCAACGGTGCTCGGTTGTAGGGATTACTTACGAAGTGGACAACGTTTTCCTGATCCTTATCGACGACCCCTGGTTTAAAGGGACCATCGAAAGAGGAAGGGTCCTTAGGCGAGGAATTCTGGTTCAGGTAAACTTGCAACAGTGACTCTGGCAAAACGTGTGGCCGACGAAAGTGTATCTTTAAATCAAAAACATCATTCACTTCCACGTGCGAAAACAACTCAGCCCATTGTGGCAGGTAATCTTTATGGTTCGGATCGCCCAGTTGAATCAGCGTCGTCGCCAAATCATAACCACTGACCAGGGGAACCTTTTGCGAACCCTCGCTCTCATCACTCGGTGGCCGGATTTGCAGACGCAAGCTGCGGCGGTCATTACTCTCCCGAAACTCCCCGAGGGGAAACCGGTAGAGTCCTTTTTCCAGCCCCAATCCCTCGAACTCCATGATCATCCGTCGCACCAGGTGATGGGTCCTGCGCATGGCCCAGTTGTCGATGGCCGACTGCCCGCCAACCGGTGACAACTCGGTCACTCCAACATTAATCAGTGGGTATTTCCGATGGATTTCTTCTTGAATCTCACGACCTCCCTGCACCAGCGGATAGATGCGCATCATCTCACGCACAGCGCCATCCGCCTCGCGAAGCAGCCCACCGTCGATAAAGACACGGGCTTCATTGCGCTTGACTGAGGCCAGTCGATCCAGTTCAGCAGCTGCCTTGGCGGTTGCCTGCAAGCGGTACTTGTTGCGTCGCATACGCAAGATCAAGTCCCGGGCAGCGGCATGTTTTTTCTCTGCCAGATAACCATCGAGGATTCGCTCTACTGTCTTGTCTAAAACTGCCACCACCGACGGTGCCGATGGGTCGAGTTGGAAGGCAGCATTCCTGCGGTGCAACTCTTCGAGAATCGCCATCGCCTCAAAATCCCGCTTATCTTCAAAACAATCGCTTGCGTTAAGGTAGAGGAAGCGATGGAGGGATGGTTCCAGGTTCTTAGTTTTGGGAAACTTCCGGTGCAGGAACAGAAAGTAATCA
>CAZXJC010000366.1:0-2567 GCA_964640885.1 uncultured Pirellulaceae bacterium
TGATGACCCGCGAAAGGACGTGACCGGGGCCTTCACGTCAGACGGTCACAACATCATTGGCGACATCGGCCCCGCCACCGGCTTCACCGACGGAGTAAACGGCGACATCGTCGGTACGTCAGGTTCGCCGGTTGACGCCAAGCTCGGACCACTACAGGACAACGGTGGCCCCACCTCGACTCACGCTCCGCTGCTCGACAGTCCGGCCATCGACGCTGGCAACTCGGCAACTGCCACCACGGTCGATCAGCGAGGTATCGTTCGACCAGTCGCCGTGACCTCCTCCCTCCCCGACATCGGCTCGGTCGAGCGGGCGGCGGGGATCCAGGGCCGAGTGTACCACGACGTGGGCGTTGAACGGACATCCATGGGGACCCGTTCTGCGAATTTCGATGTAAACCCAGGATGGACCAGCCTGGGGAATGGCAGCAACGGCAACATTTTCGGTTTCTCCGAAACGTCGAATGCCGGGGGAACGACCGGTGAAGTCGGTGGGCGGTTCACGCGTTCAGACTTCCAGCGTCATTACGCCGATACCGATCTGGGTGGGGTGTTGACCCTCGACGAGCCGATGTCAGCGGCCGGCAAGTTCGACCAAGTCGGCGACAACAGCCCCGATTTTGGGACCGCGCTGCTCTTCGGACACTTTGCGACATCGAATACAAGCAGCCTGCTTGGCATCAACCTGGGGCACTCCAGCGGTGGCCCGCTAAGTTGGCAGGGCATCTTCGGCGGTACGGAAATGGAACGGATCGCGGTGTCAGTCAATGGTGATCACACGTGGTCGTACAACTGGAATCCCCAGGGAGGCGACAACGGAGCCGGGATCTTCACGGTCGTGCTAGACGGAACCACCTACACGTTTCATCCCACGCCGGCTCAAAGAGACAACGTGACCGAACTGAACGCCTTTGGGTTCAGTGGCAACCCGGCCGGTTCGTCGGACAGCAATCGATTTGCCGACGTCTACTTCGACGACGTCACGTATTCGGTACGCGATCCGGGCCTGTCCGGGCATACGGTCTACCTGGACGCCAACAACAACGGCAGCCTCGATACGGGAGAACAGACCGCGACGACCCGTGCCGACAATCCGGCCACTGCTGATGTCGATGAAAACGGCAGCTATTCGTTTATCGGCCTGGCCGTTGGCGACCACGTGGTCAACATCGACTTGCCCGAGAACTGGATTCCGCGGTCACCCTCGGATCTCCAGTTCTCCGATGCGACGGCGTTTTCGGCTGTCGGGTCAGGCATTGATGTTCTCAGCGGTGATTTCAACGGCGACGGTCACGTCGATATAGCCGGCATCCACCGGACCAATCACACCCTCAGTGTATCGCTTGGTGACGGGAACGGGAGTTTTACCGCCCCGGTCGCGTATTCGAGCGGGAAGGTCCCGGAGTCCCTGGCCATGGGTGACGTCGATGGCGATGGAGACATCGACCTGGCCGTTGCCAACTCCAGCTTCGCCGTTTCCGGTACGCCAGGCGTGATGGTGTTCTTGAATGACGGCGAGGGAGGATTCGGAACGTCTACCCACCATGCCGCCACGGTGTTTGCAAGGGGCGTGTCGCTGAACGACGTCGAGGGAGATGGGGACCTCGACATCGTCGTGGTCGACCGCAATGGTGATCCTGCCTGGGACTCGCATCCCAATGGAGATGAAATCGAGGTCCTGCTCAACAACGGGTCCGGGGTGTTTGGCAGCCCGACGGAGTACTTCATCGATGGCAACCAACCCGGACCGTTGACAGCCGGCGACTTCAATCGTGATGGGGCCATCGACTTTGCCGTCTCGAGCCAGAATGGAGACGGCCCCACCGCCATCGTCTCGATCCTGCTCAACAATGGCAGTGGCGCCTTCTCACTGGATGATTCCTACAGCCTGGGAAGCAACTACACCAACATGATCACCAGCGGTGATGTCGATGGAGACGGAGACACCGACCTGCTGGTGGCCAACGCCACCTCCGATGACCTGGTCGTCTTTTTCAACGACGGGGCAGCACAGTTCGACAGCACGACGCGGTACGCGGGTGCCAGGAACCGGGCAACACTGGTCGATCTGGACCGTGACAACGACCTCGACATCCTTGCTCATTCCGGGTCAGCCTACGTCGCGTTCCAAAATGACGGAACTGGCCAGTTTGGCAGCGTCCAGGCCATCACCTCCGTTCCAGGCGAATCCGGGATTGCTGCGGCCGATTTCACCGGCGACGGGCGGATTGATTTCGCTTCGGTGGATCACCTGGTGGTCAACAAGGTGGGCCAACACGACGTGACGCTTGCCGCCGGAGAGGTCTCCACGGGCAATGATTTTGGCATTGGCTCCTTCGATTTTGGTGATGCCCCAATGCCCTATCCCGTCCAAGCCACCGAAGCAGGTGCCCGGCACCCGGCCATCGGACCGACCCTTGGTGCCACCCGCGACATCGAGAGCGATGGCGTTCACTCTTCCGATGCAACTGCCGATGATGCAACCGGTGCGGACGAAGACGGAGTGATATTGGGCACGTTCATGGTGGGACAACTCGATGCCACCGCGACGGTCAACGTGCAGGACG
>CAZXJC010000367.1:0-2593 GCA_964640885.1 uncultured Pirellulaceae bacterium
GCTGTCGGATTTGCTACGTGATCCAAACCATCCCGAATTGAAACGGGATGAGAAGCTGGCTCAAGAACTGACCGATGTTCTGAAGACCGAACTTCAAGCCGGTAGCATGGAACCATCGCGAGTACGTTTACGGGTTTTCCTCTGTAAGTGCCTGGGAGAATTCGAAATTCCAGTTGGGTTGCCCCAGTTGTTAGAAGCAGGCAGGTTACAGCGTTCCGCTGAGGAAATTGATGTTCGTTACGCGGCTTTCGAATCGCTGACGGTGTTGGCAGCGAATGTCGGCGCGGAAAAGATGCAACAAGCCGAGGTGTTGAGTTTGCTTAGTGAAACCTGCCAGGAATTCAGCGATGAAACGGGCCAACGAAATGTTAAAGGAGAGCTGCGATCGGCGGCCGTCTTTGTCCTGGGAGTGATCGGTGGCGATGAAGCCTTGGAATTGCTGAATCAAATGCTTGGAGATCCCCATCCCAATGCTCGTTACAATGCGGCCCTGGGTATGGCCCGACATGGAGATTTACGCTGCGGTGATGTCTTGATGACCATGCTGACACCGGATAACCCGGACGTTGTTTCCGGCGAACAGTCAGCAACAGAAAAAGAAGCAAAACGGTTGCGAGTGATGGTCAATGCGATTCGAGCTGTGGGTCTCCTGTCCGAATACCATCGGGCTGAGCAGTTGAAAGTTTTGCGAGATCAGTTGCAAGAATTGAGCAACTCAAATTTACCCAGCTCGATTTGCCTGGAAGCCAAGGAGACGCTTACCAAGATCGTCCCTTAAGTTATTTCGAGGTCTGCTGGTGACGGGGAAATAGGGTTGTAACGGTTACGTCATCAAGATGCCTAATCACTGGTCGAGTAAGAGGTTAAGGATCATTTCTTACCCTCCCCTGCGAGCTTGCTGAGACGGGATAAAAAAGAATCGAAAAAATCTCGGTGGCGGTAACCTGTTGGACCGGTTTAGGTTGCTGAAATTCAGCTCGCTTTTTCGGACCCAGACCATTTGCGGTTTGAGCCTTGCTTCGACAAACTCAAGTTATCGCTTTTAGGCGGTAATTTTAGGGCTCAGCTGCGTTTCTACGAGGTCGCAGCTTCTCAGGGATTGAAGTAGTCCGAGCAGGCATAGGGTGTGCCACCACGATTCGTGCCCGACGCGACTTAGCCGGCGGGTGTAAAGAGATTTAAACACCAGGGATCCCTGGTTGACTGTTACCAGTAGAAAAGGTGAATACGGGATGAATAGTGCATGGCGAATGATCGTGTGTCTAGCGGGTGTAGCTGGCAGGTTGTGTGGCAGCAGTACAGCTTGCGGAGATGAACTCTGCGAGTCCTATCGACTGGTCTACAAGACGGTTTACGACGAGGTGAAAGTGACCACACATCGTCTTCAAACCGAGACGGTTTATGATCAGCACCGGGTGACCAGTTATCGTCCGCAATGGACGACAGAAACTCGCGAACGTCGTTATCGAGTTGCCAAACCAATCGTCGAAACGGAATACCGGGAAGAGAAGTACCACGTTCTGCGACCGCGAGTGGAAACCCAGTATCGTGAAGAGCAGCAACAGCGGGTTCGTTACCAGACCGAGATTCAATATCATGAGCAGCGAAAAGTTGTGATGCGGCCGATCGAAGAAACCTCATCTCGCGTGCAGCGTACGGTTGTCCGCAAGCCTGTAACCAAGACTGTCATGCAGCCTCGCAGCTACACGACTTACCAGCCGGTGACGACGATGCGAACCCAGGTTACCGATACTGGCAGTTATGTGAATCAGTCGGTTTTCCAACCAGGAGCCGTTCAAAATCGCTTGCGATGGATACCCGGTAGCTACGTAACTGATCCAGTAACGGGCGTTACTAACTGGAATCGTGGCGGCTTTCACTGGGTTCCTTACCAGGGAGCGGGCCGCTATCGAACCTATCGGCAGTATGTTCCTAACCTGGTGACCAGGGAAGTTCCCGTAACGCAATACGTTGCCAAAGTGGTTACCGAAGAACACCCGGTACAAGTGACGACCTACGAAGAGGAAGTTGTCGAAGAGAATGTTCCCGTCACGGTAAAACGCTGGAAACCCGTGGAAGAAGTTCAGCGTGTTCCTTATACCGTCACCAGACCAGTCGTCGATTACATCACAAGAAAGATTCCTGTTCAGGTGCAGCATTGGGATCGCGAAGAGCACGTTCGTAAGGTCCCGGTTGTTACGCGACGAATTGAGTACCAGGAACAGGTTGAAACAACCCCCGTGCGAGTCTGTCGCATGGTACAAGAAACACGCCTGGTTCAAGTGCCGCGAACCGTTCGCAAATGGGTGCCGGTGACGACAGTCCAATATCGTCCGCGGCTTGTCTTGATGAAGGTACCTCTCGGGAAACCAACACTAGCCCCCACCGCGAAGCCTGCTGAGCAACAGCCGTCCGCAGATCCGACTGTGCTAAAGAAGCCGGTGACTGCCGAAGACGAATCTTCGAAATCAGCTCCTGTGGCAAAGCCCGCTGAGGAAAAACCGGCCGAGAAAAACCCTGCAGCAGCCAAGCCAGACGAGGCAAAGCCTGCGCAACCGAAGCCGGCAGAGGAAGCACCGGCAGCGGAGCAGCC
>CAZXJC010000368.1:0-7741 GCA_964640885.1 uncultured Pirellulaceae bacterium
CGCCACGCTCCGGTGTCGTCGACAGATCATAGCGCTGCAACCCTGCTCCTAGTGGCTCAAGACCGTAATGTTTTGCTAGCCGGGGCGTGGCAAAGGTAAACTGGGCGTTGAGCAGTTCCGCCAGGGGCCGGTTCTTCGTCCAAACAACTTCTTTGAAGAAAGCCAGTGTCTCCGCCCTCATATCTTCGGCCAACCGCGGATCCCAACCGGGAAATTTTCCTGCATTCGGTTTCAAATTGCCAAGCTGCTGAAGATTGAGCCACTGGTCTGCAAACTGCAGCGAACGGGTAACCGCGCGAGGATCCTTGAGCATCCGAGCCACTTGCGCTGCGATCTGCTGTCGGTCCGCCAGTTGACCATCATCAGCAGCCCGCATGAGCTCCTGGTCCGGTGGCCCACCCCAGATGATGTAGCTCAGCCGGGACGCCAGTTCGTAGGGACCGGCCGGCCAGGCGCCACCATCGCCGCGCTGGTTCTCAATCCGGTAGATAAAGCGAGGAGACTGCAGCATCGCCTCGATGATACCACTCATGGCCTGCTGGAAATTCCCACCACCGCCAGCGACGGTCGTTGAAATCCCCCGATACCCAATAATTTCACGTTCTTCCAGGGGACCTCGTAATATCCATTTGCCCATCTTGGAAATCACGTCCTCCATGTCCTTGTCCGTGAATTTCTGCC
Organism: uncultured Pirellulaceae bacterium; assembly: GCA_964640885.1. Classification (GTDB taxonomy): domain Bacteria; phylum Planctomycetota; class Planctomycetia; order Pirellulales; family Pirellulaceae; genus JAZADA01. The sequence goes on from CAZXJC010000368.1 coordinate 682, forward strand.
GCTTGGAAAAGCGCGCCACGAAGGGGAGCACATCGATCCGCTCAACAATAATCTCTGCGAGCTTGGCGTACGACTCCACGTGTTTGAGATCGACGTTAAGATTATAAGCCGTGTTGGTAAAACCGTCGGCCCGGACTTCCCGCGGCAAAACATCCTTTGCCTCGCGGGCAATATCCACACCAACCGTGCTACGTACTGTCTCGATGTACTCGTTTACCGTAAGCCGACGTATCCACTGCTGGCGACTGGTCCCATGGGTGTAGACAGCCGGATCGATACGGGCCAGGCTCCAGGTCGCGCCGCTGGCAAGCCACTTCTTCAGTAGGTTCTTTTCGGCATTGGAAAGCGGATCTCTACTTTTGGGCATTTCATCCGATTCAATCTGTTCCCAGAGCAAGCTCTCCGCCGGCTTACCTGCCACGATCGCCTTGCCACTCTCTCCCCCGGTCAAGGCAGCTGTTTTAGTTGACAAATCCAATCCCCCCTTGCGATTGGCTGCGTCATGGCATTCCAGGCAATGATGCGACAGCAGGGGAGCCACTTCCTGTTCAAATTGTCGGGCCAACTGGTCAGGTTCGCCACTGCCAGTCGGAGCCAGCACACCGGCACGAAAATTCTGCTGTACCTCCTGGGAGCTCAAGTCACGGGCATAAATCGCCACCAGGTGATAAGTTCCCAGCCAAGACCGATCGCCACTCAACTCGTCGGCCAGGGCCAGGCGAAAACCTGCGTCCCAATTGGTCAGTTCACCACCAATCTTTTTCTCCGCAACAGGCTTTCCATTCAAAAAGATCTTCGCCCGTCCACTACGATCACGGGTGTAGACAACATGCGTTAAACGTGGAGTCAGACTCCGCTGGGGCGTCTCGACTGATGGGATGCCGTTATTGCTGGTCCTGGTCGTCCTGATCCGCACATCAAACTTAGGCCCTTCCTGGCCCAGCGTAAAATTGCGATTCGTGCCATTCTTGGAGAAGGTCAATATCCGGGCGGGGCCTTCCTGCTTCGTGTTAGCTGGGGTCACCCAGGCCTCTAGGGTGATGGCACCAGAGCGCCGCATAATGGTCGTCAACGGGCCGGCCGACTTATCAGATTGGATCACTGTCTGACTGCGAACTTCCAGGGATCCTACGGAACGCCGCACTGAACGAAGATTTTCAATCTTCAAATGGATCGGTTTTCCATTACCAGACCGATCTTTTACCAACGGACCACTGGCAGAACTAAAGTCGTAGAGAACCTGCAAACCACTGGTTGTGCGGGAAGGTTGGGCCGTCGCAGCGTCAGGAGCCTGTGCGGCAGCACGGCTAGCCGCCCGTTGTCCAGTACAAATCACCAGCCCGGCCAGCAGTCCGATTCCAATCGACAATAGTACCGCACGTGTTCTCATTAGGCATCCTTTATGCTGACTACTATCGTTGCATAACGGGAGAAGGAATTCAATGCAAAGCACGCCAGGCTGCGCTTTCAGACGCACTTCGAAATGGTATAACCAAAAAGACCCGCAGCTGTCATCCTTGAACAACCGGAGAGAGTGCAATGAGTTCCCCAGACGGAGAGACCAGGTACAACCAGCTAACGCCCGAGGAATCGCACGTCATTATCGACAAGGGAACCGAACCCGCCTTCAGTGGTGAGTACAACGACATTAAAGCGATAGGAACGTTCATTTGTCGTCAGTGCAATGCGGCCCTCTACCGCTCAGACGACAAGTTCAACAGTGGCTGTGGTTGGCCCAGTTTCGATGACGAGATCCCCAACACGGTGGCCCGTCATCCGGATCCCGACGGACGTCGCATCGAAATCGTTTGTCAAAACTGCGCTGGACACCTGGGACACGTCTTCCTCGGTGAGGGGATGACCTCCAAGGATACACGGCACTGCGTCAACTCCCTCTCGATCAAGTTTATCGCCGATGGCAGCGAGTTGCCGGATGTACTTGGCAGCGACAACTAGGTCTGGCCGTACGTTTTTCCTGGCCACTGCTCCCACCAGTCGCTAAAGAGTTGCAGTTGCGCTTCAGCAAACTTCTGCTGGCTGGCGCTCAGCTGATCGGTAGGATTAAAATGCCGCTCGTAGTCGCTATCCCCGCGCAGCACCAGCATGTACTTGTAGAACAAGACCAAGTCCGGCCCTTCGTCAAAGGTAGAGAGGACCAGCAGTGCCTGGTCCAGTTCCTGGGCCAGTCGTCGAGCTTCCATGTCCCCACCGGCCGCCAGCCGGGAAAGATTCAATAACTGGAGGACTTCACCAGGTAACACGTTTCCGATCCCGGTTATCGCTCCCACAGCTCCACAATTCACAAAGCCATGAAACACCTGGGTATCGACACCAACCATTAGCAGCAAGTCATCGTCTGCGTGGGTAATATGTTCTGCCGCGTAGCTGAGTGAATCCCGACCACCGAACTCCTTGAAACCGACCAGGTTGGAATACTCGCTGCGAAGATCAAAGAACAACTCTGCCCGCGTCTGGAATCCGTAGTACGGGCTGTTGTAGATGACTGCTGGGACATCCGCTGCCGCTCCAAGAATTCCGGCAAAGTGATCTCGCTGGGCCGCCGTGGAAGTCCCCCGCGAAAGAACGCGCGGAATCACCATCAGCCCCTTGGCCCCCACCTCGGCCGCCGCCGCCGCATGCTCGGCCGCCAGCCTGGGATTTTGTGCTCCCGTACCGACCACAACTGGCACCCCTGCCTCGGTTAGCTGGCGCACTCCTTCCTGCCTCTGAGCATCGGTCAGCAGTGGCCAATCTCCCATTGATCCACAGTAAACCACGCCACTCATGCCAGCTGCGATCACCTCCTGGCCCTTCTTCACGAGCGCCTCATAATTCGGTGTACCGTCTTCCAGGCAAGGGGTCATCAGGGCAGGAATTCCGCCACGAAATATACTCGTATCCATAGTTCTTCAACTTTCGCGTGTCGTTCGGCAAAGGGACCAACCACCGGATCTAAACCCCGGGGATACTAATATCCCCAAGATAACATATCTGAGTCTTGGTTAAATCCTCCTGCTGCGGGACAGGCTCGGGGGGGTGATCCTGCAAGAAGCGTAAAACCAGATTCAGCCCTACGTTTTTTCCAGCTCGCAACTCCATTTTCCATAACGATGAATTGACCACGACGTCGATGAAAGGGATACTGAAAGCTATACCGTGTTTCTACTACAACCATCCTACCAAGGCCCCTCCTCTTGCTCTCCCTGTTCGATCATCGCCCCGACCGCACATGTGCCGGTATCACTCGGCGAGAACTGCTGCGAGTAGGCACCCTCGGGCTGGGCGGTTTGACTCTCTCGCAAATGCTCGCATCGCGTGCAGAGGCGGCCAATGCAAGCCCACTCCAGGACAAGTCGGTAGTCTTGCTGTTCTTACAGGGCGGACCGACTCATATCGAAACATTTGATCCCAAGATGAGTGCGCCTCGTGAATACCGGGCCATGTTCGGGGAAGTCAAAACGAACATACCGGGGGTCACCTTTGGCAGTCATTTCCCTACGCTGGCTGGCATGGCAGATCAACTGGCCATAGTACGTTCCTTCCAGCATGGCGACGGCAAGCATGCGACTGCCCAAAGTTTGGTCGCCAGTGGCGGCAACAGCACCAAGGGTTGCATGGGATCGGTTTATACGAGCGTGGCTGGTACCACGCACCCAGAAACGGGAATCCCGATGAATACCGTGTTAACCCCACGGTCGCTGGGAAAGGAATACCGGAAACTGGGAGCATCCGGTTCTACCATTCGCATTACGCAAAATGGTAGCCTACCCAAATCCTACCAGGCATTTGATCCGGGGCGCGGCAACGAACTGCTCGACAACATGAAGCTGGCTATTAACCAGGAACGACTGGATGATCGTCGCAACCTGCTCAACTCACTCGACCGCATCCGCCGCCAGGTCGATGCCAACGGTTCGCTGGAAGGTGCAGACAAGTTTCAACAACAGGCATTTGACGTCATCCTTGGTAACGGTACCAAAGCATTTGACATCACCCAAGAAGACCCCGCGACATTGGCCCGCTACGACACATCGGCCTGTACCATCCCGGACGCAGTCATCGCCAAGAAACGCACTGGAACTAGCAACCAGGCTCCACTGGCCCTCGGAAAACAAATGTTGCTGGCCCGACGACTCGTCGAATTCGGTTGCGGGTTCGTCACCGTCACCAGTGCTGGCTGGGACATGCATGGAAATCGTTTTGGAGTCGATGATGGTATGCCTGTCGTGGGGCCTGCCGTGGACCGAGCCGTCAGTGCCTTCATCGAAGACCTCGCGGAACGTGGCCTGACCGAAAAAGTACTACTCGTCATTACGGGTGAATTTGGCCGCACCCCTCGCATCAACAGCAAGGGAGGACGTGATCACTGGAGCAACCAGTGCACACTTGCCTTTGCCGGTGGTGGACGCAAGATGGGACAAGTGATTGGAGAGTCGGACCGGATTGCCAGTCAGCCAGCGACAGATCCTATCGGCATCCCCGACCTAATGGCCACGGTCATGCATACCCTCTTCAACGTGGGTGAAGTGCGTGTGACCTCTGGAATCTCAAACGACATCATGCAGGCCATCACCTCCGGAAATCCGATCCGGCAATTGGCGTAGCTCTTCAGGCACCGTTTATTTCAACGATTCCAGGAAAGCCAACAGGTCTGCTACTTGCTGCAATGTCATATCCTTGAGTAGCAATTCTGGCATCAGGCTCTTGGGCTGAGGTGTCAACAAATCCACGTCAGCAGCGGCAATGCGAATTTCCTTACGAGCCGCATCTCGCAGCACGACTTCTTTATCGCTGCGACTGGCCAACAGCCCGGTATAAACCTGTCCCTGGACAGTCTCTACCAGGTAGGTCCGATACTTGGGATCGATCTTACGCGACGGTTCCAAGATCGTCTCGAGCAGCGTACGGCGATCGTTCTTCTTCGCAATCCCGTCTAAATCTGGCCCCAGTTGATTTCCTTGGCCAGCTACCCGATGACAATTACGGCATTGCACTCCCGCTCCCTTAAGAAACAGTTCTCGGCCGGCTGTCGCACTCCCCTGCCTCGCCAAGATTGCCTGCGGACGGATCACAGTTCCCAACCGCTGCACTCGTTGGCTGGCCGGTACAAACGATTCAAACAGATCCCGGATACGAACATCCGCGTGATCACTACCAGCCCGGATCACCTCTTTACGAACTTGCGCAGGAAGTGGCCGCTGATGGTGACCCAACGCCATCACCAGTTGCAAGGCTCCACTGCTGGAAACCAGTAATTCCTTGACAATCGCCGTCCGCCGGTCAGCGGTCAGCTTCTCCTGGCCCAGTTCCGTTACCAGCGCACGATGACTCTGCTTGATTCCCGTGGCCGTCGCATCGGCAGTCCCTGCCGGGGCCAGGTCCGGTGCCAGCGAATCGACCCAGTCATGGACCAATTGCAGACCGGCTCGATCAACTACTTGGGAGCCAAAGTGTGGCATACGGCCTCGTCCCAGCTTGGCCATCCGATAGAGGAGCACAGAGCGATACGGATCGGCCGGTGCCAGTACGCGAGCACCGTAAATACCAAACGTTCCCTGTGTCGGTCGAGCCCCCAGCAAGTTAGATTTCTCCAGTGTCAACGCATAACGAATATCCATATGGGCGGTGCCACCACCACCACGGCGATGACAGGTAGCACAGTTGATATGGAGGTAAGCCCGAGCTCGCTGTTCGAGGTCGGCAGTCACGTCGAGTGGATTCGGCATCGCTGGCAACTGGTCGGCCAGCGGTTGACTAAAGAGGCCAAGATGGTTGAGCGTTCGCAACTGGTTGTCCGTGACTGCCCCATAGTCATGCTCGCGGTTCACCTGGTCAATCGTAAAACCGTAAATCGAACCACCACGGGTCGTGTGGCAAAGAATACATTCAGCTCGGCTGGCATGATGCCAGCGCTGCTGGCGTTTGCCGCCAGGAGCATTTGAATCCTCAACGGTGAACGTCCGATCGGTTCCCTGGTGCCCCGCCAGCCTGGCGTCGGTTTGCTCTCCATTCCAAATATAGTTGTAGGCTTGCCAGGCATTACCATCGAAGTGCAAGATCTGTGTTTCGATCCGTCGTCGCGACTTAGGATCCCCCTGTCGCATCTCAAGCGAGATCGTCTTGGCCAGCACACCATCCTTGGGAAATGACCAATTGCCTTCAAAGAATCCCTGCTGGGCATTTGTCTTGTTATAGGAACCCAGCTGCGTCATCCCGGGCAAACCAATAAAACGCTCGGCGATCGTGTGATCTGCCCAGGGCTCGGCATTAATTGAATAAGGAATAACCCCCGGTGCCAGCTTGTGCTGAAGAAGTGAGGCAAATAATCCTGTTTCACTCAGCTTCTGAGGAAACTCCTGGTTGGCTGTTGCCGCGGTCGTGGGGACCAGGCGATGCAGCGTCCCACCTCCATAATCCATCATGTACAACTCGTTGTCGTGATCGGTTCCAAAACAAATCACCTGCAGCGGCGTGTCGACCAGTTCTTTAAGCCAAGTCACTTTTTCGCCGTCATGCCGGACTCCCCAAACCTTGCCGGTCACATAGTCGGCATAGATGTAAGCGCCCTTGAGTTGCTGGAGACGATCGCCCACGTAGACAGCGCCACCGGTAATCGAGCGAGCTTCGGTATGGGAGTGTGCCACGGTAGCAGGAACAATCTTAGTTGGACCACGATCCCATTCCGGGTGAACGGATTGAGATGCTTCCACGATACTCCAACCATAATTGGCTCCCTTTTCCACGCGGTAGACCATCTCCCACATTTCCCAACCCACGTCACCACACCAGAGTGCACCATTGGTTGGGTCAAAAGTAATCTTCCAGGGATTGCGAAAACCGTAGGCCCAGACTTCGCCGCGCGCACCTGGCTGTTTCACAAACGGATTATCCTCGGGAATCGAATAGAGCTTACCTTCGTCGTGGCGATCCACATCGATTCGCATAATCGTCGACATTAGTGTGCCCAGGTTTTGTCCATGGCGCAAGCTGTCCGGTGGAAAAGCCCCTGCCCCATCTCCCGCCGTAACATAAAGATAACCGTCGGGACCAAACTTAATAC
>CAZXJC010000369.1:0-3184 GCA_964640885.1 uncultured Pirellulaceae bacterium
GCTTCACTTACGGCCCAACTAGCTGAGATCCATGCGCAAGGTATCGACAACTACCTATCCCTGGACGGCGACAAGCTTTCTCAAGAACAGCGGGACCGCCTCACTCAGATCAAGCTTCGGATCAACGCATTAGCAGCGGCAAAGGCCGGGACCGCCGAACATCTCGTTTATACCCAGTTGCTTCCTCGCAGCGATCTAGCCAACTTGCTCTCTTTGGAAGTTGCCATCGCGGCAGCGTCTGAAGAGGACGGCGCAACTCCGGAAATGTTAGCGAAACGCGACCTGGCGGCGCGAAGCCTTCATGATGCGGAGGCCGCCTTGTTCCAGAAATTCAGCCAGGCTATGGATCTTGGAGCAAAACACGATCTTAAAGTTTTTCAGCGATTCCCCGAAAACTATGTCAGTGCACTCACGATTCAGCCCGCCAAGAATCGGACGGATGCCAACGCCTGGACCATCATCCTGACGGTGATCACCATTATTTTGCTTGTCCGTGGTCGATATGGCTTCATTCAAACATTTTCAACGACCCTGGTCGGCCTCTTTACCCTGGTGACGATCGTTAATGTGCTGGGGCTGCAGACTATCGACACCGCGTCGGCTTGGAGCATCACGATGGCCGATTTGAAACAAGGGCTCTCTTTTGGGTTGCCCGAAGGGGAGACGATGAAGGCCCTTGCCACCGCGCTTGCGACATTTGGAATTATCGGCGTCGGCGCTGCCGAGCTGATTGCCTATCCCTATTGGTGCATGGAGCATGGTTATGCGCGCAACGCCGGCCCTCGCGACGAGAGCGACGAATGGGCAGAACGTGCCCGCGGCTGGATGCGCGTTTTGCGTTGGGACGCCTGGTGCTCGATGTTCGTTTACACCTTCGCCACGGTCGCCTTTTACCTGCTGGGCGCGGCGATCCTGGGCCGCATTCATCTCGTTCCCGCTGGTGACGAAATGGTCCGATCACTGGGGGTAATGTACCGACCTGTTTTCGGCGAGACTGCCGAAGTCCTCTTTCTATTCGGTGCCTTTGCCGTCCTCTACTCGACATTTTTTGTTGCAACCGCAGGAAACGCGCGAATGGCGTCTGACGTTTTTCGGGTCCTTAAGTTCACTGACCCATCCGAGAAGACCTACCGTCGCAACGTCAAGATCATGTGCGCCATTCTTCCTGCCATTTGCGCCTTAACCTCCGTCCTCGGCTTCAAGCCCGTGGTCATGGTTTTACTCAGTGGCACGATGCAATCGATCATGCTACCGATGGTGGCCGGGGCTGCCATCTACTTTCGTTACAAAAAGGGGGACTCCCGTGTCACCCCGGGACGCAGTTGGGACTGGCTATTAATCATTTCGGCCCTCGGCATGCTGGTGGCTGGATTTTATGCTGCTTACTCGAAACTTGCGGGCTTCATGGGCGGATATAGGCATAGTTACAACACCCCCTGTTTCCAGCGAAATGAATTGCACGGATGGCTCGCAACGAACAACTTATCCGACAGCACAAGCTCCTGCAGGTCCTCGAACGATCCCGTTTCGGCAAAACTCTGGAGGAAATCCGCGACGATCTCGTTGAAGAACTTGGACTTACCTCGCTTCATACTCGCAGTGTCCGTCGGGACATTGAAGCGCTGCAAGCCGCTGGATTCCACCTCGACTCGGAGCAACTCGACCGGGGCCGCGTCTGGAAACTCGGAGCCCAGAGCCGAACGCCCTACGAAATTACTGTTTCGGCGACCGAACTGCTAGCGCTCTCCTTGGGGCGCGATCTTCTGCTGCCCCTCGCAGGGACGCCCTTCTGGCAAGGAATCGAAACCTTCTGGCACAAGGTTCAGGAACAATTGCCGGGTTCCGTTTGGGACCATTACCAGCGCTCCCGCCGCATTCTCCATGTATCCGGTACGCCGGCCAAATCGTACGAGGAACAACAAGGCATCCTCAAAACCCTAAATCGCTCGATCCTGCAACACCGTGTCGTCAAAATCGAATACCAATCGCTGGGAAAACCTGCGGCCACTCGGCAAATACAACCCTATGCGGTTCTCTTTTATCAATCGAGCCTCTACATCATTGCTGCAGAAGAAACCTCTACGGAAGCCCCGTCACCGCTGCGTCACTGGAAATTGGATCGCTTTATTAGCGCCGAGGCTCTTGACCAGTGGTTTCAACCCGACGAGAGTTTCGTTCTCTCGGATTACGTTGGCAAGAGTTTGGGGATCTTTTCACAGCAAGGTTTGGAGGAATTCCAAATCCGCATCAGTGCTTACGCAGCCCCATGGGTGCTGGAAGATCCCTGGCACGCAGATCAGACGGTGGAACGGGGCGACGATGGCTCTGTCTTGCTAACCGTCAAGGCAACCCACGAGCTGGAAGTGATCCCCCGCGTTCTGGCGCTCGGTGCCGAGGCGGAACTCATTTCGCCTGCCGGCAGTCGGAAACGACTACTGGAGATCGCCAGCGAGTTGCAAACGGTCTATCAAAAGGATGGCTAGGCGGGCTCCTCTGTGGTCTCCTCACCGGCATCCGGCGCCGCTTCTGGTTCTTCGTCGCCCCCCAGATCCACCTCAACCAGCGCTCGCTCAAAGTCCTGGATCTGGTAGAGCTGGGCAGGTTGATACTTAAGTGCCACAGCAAAGACGACGTCGGGAAGTTTTTGGATCCGGTTATTGTAGGCGGTGACACTGTCATTAAAGAAATGCCGCGACAAAGAAATCCGGTCCTCGGTGTCCACGAGACTATCGCTAAGTTTTTGGAATAACTCATTGGCACGCAAATCAGGGTACCCCTCAGCAAGTGCCACCATCTGACCAATGCTGGCTGTCTGGGCATCGGTAGCTGCTGCCTGCTGGGTAACCGCCTCCGAACTCGGGATCATGGACTTCCCAGTAGTTCGTGCCCGAGCGGCACCTGCCTGAACATCGCCTTCATGTTTCATATAGGCTTTCGTGCATTCAACGAGTCGGGGGATCAAGTCAAATCTCCGTTGTAGTTGAATTTCAACCAGGCTCCAGGCGCGCTGCACCCGCTGCATCACGCTGACGAGGCCGTTATAAATCAACGACAGGTAGAGCCCGCAGACGATCAGCCCGTAAAGAAAGAGGGCCAGGATCCCATAAAGCAGCTGGAACGGGACGGCTGCTCCGCCACCATTCAATGCAAACACGAGGCCCCAGGGAAAGAGAGTCATCGCTAT
>CAZXJC010000370.1:0-2596 GCA_964640885.1 uncultured Pirellulaceae bacterium
CAGTGAAGTCGGTTTCGGCGGCGCCCCCTTGGGCGAACTGTTCGAACCCGTCCCGGAGGACCAGGCACAGGCGACGCTCGCCCAGGCCTGGCAGGGCGGCATCCGGTATTACGACACGTCCCCCTTCTATGGCTATGGCAAGTCCGAACACCGTCTTGGGCACTACTTACGCCAGCAGGATCGTAGCGATTTTGTTTTGTCGACGAAGGTCGGTCGCGTCTTCAAACCCACACGCAAGTCCGACTTCGATCCAGACGGTTGGGTCGGTGGAATGAGTTTCGATTTCCACTTCGACTACACCTACGACGGCATCATGCGGTCCTGGGAGGACAGCACGCAACGACTCGGCTTCCACGACATCGACGTGCTGCTTATCCACGATCTGGACAGCTTCTTCATGAACAAGCGCCGCTTCGACGCCTATCTGGGACAGCTGATGACATCGGGATGGCGTGCGCTGGAAGAACTGCGCGATGCGGGCCTGATCCGCGGCATCGGCGCGGGCATCAACAAGCCCGGCAACATCCCCCACTTCCTCGATGCCGTCGATGTGGACATGTTCCTCGTCGCCATGCCCTACACCCTCCTCGACCAGGGCGTGTTGGATGACGAGTTCCCCGCCTGTGCCGAACGGGGCGTGAACTTCGTCATCGGTGCCGTCTTCGCTTCGGGCATTCTCGTCACCGGCCCTGTGGAGGGCGCCAAATACGGCTACTTCCCTGCCGAACCAGAGATTCTCGAGAAAACCCGCAAGATCGAAGCTGTCTGTCAGCGACACGACGTGCCTATGCCCGCAGCGGCCTTGCAGTTTCCTCTGGGTCACCCCCAGGTGAGCGCCATCATTCCTGGCGCCATGGCCCCCTTCCACATCGACAGCACCCTCGAGCTCTACAGCAAGCCGATCCCCGCCGATCTGTGGGCCGAGCTGAAGGCAGAGGGCCTGATGCACCCGGAGGCGCCCACGCCGTAGGTGGTTCCATTGTTCACGGACTACCGTACATTCTTGGGATGATCTCGATCTCAGACCTTTCCAAGACCTACGGCGACCGCACGCTGTTCTCCGACTTTTCCGTGCAGTTGAATGCAGGGGAGCGCTACGGACTCGTCGGCGCCAACGGATCCGGCAAGACGACCCTCCTCAACATCCTCACGGGTGACCTGGAGGCTTCCAGCGGCAAGGTGGCCATTCCCAGACGCCTGCGACTGGGTGTGTTGCGCCAGGATCAGTTCCTCTACGAAGACCACTCGATTCTCGCCGTCACCCTCATGGGTCATCAGGAACTGTGGAAGGTGATGGTCGAGAAGGAAAAGCTGCTGGCCAAGGCGGAGACCCACTTCGACGCCGATCGCTTCTCCGAGCTGGAGGAGCTTGTCGAGCGCTACGATGGCTACAGCGCCGAGGCACGGGCCTCGATGATTCTCGAAGGACTGGGGCTGCCGTCATCCATTCATCACGATCCACTGTCGACGCTGTCGGGTGGATTTAAGCTGCGCGTGTTGCTGGCCCAGGTGTTGGCGTCCGAACCCGATGCCCTGTTGCTGGATGAGCCCACCAACCACCTCGACATCCTGTCGATCCGCTGGCTCGAGACCTTCCTGCGTGACTTTGCCGGACCCCTCGTCGTAATCTCGCACGATCACCGGTTTCTCGACAACGTGGTCACCCACATCCTCGATGTCGACTACGAAACGGTCACCCTCTACCACGGCAACTACACACGTTTCGTCGATTCCAAGAAGACCGAACGTTCGCGTCGCGAGAAGGATATCGCCGCTCGTGAACGGGACATCGCCGAACACCAGAAGACAGTCGATCGCTTCCGCGCCAAGGCATCCAAGGCACGCCAGGCGCAAAGCAAAGAGAAAATGCTGGAAAAGATGGCCGATTCCATCGAGGATCTGGCCCCCAGCTCACGGCGTTACCCCAACTTCAAGTTCACCCAGGTTCGAGACAGCGGTAGAGATGTGTTGACCGTGAAGGGTGTGAAGAAGGCCTTCGACGACAACGAGGTGCTACACGGCGTCGACCTGCAACTGCAGCGCGGCGATCGCATGGCGATCATGGGCCCCAATGGCATCGGCAAATCCACCCTCCTGACGAACATCATGGATGATCTGGCCGCCGCCGAGGGCACGGAGGAGTGGGGCTACGAAACCCACCCGGGATATTTCGCCCAGGACCATCGCGAGCAATTCGATTCACCGAACAACACCGCCGAAAGCTGGATCTGGGGAGTCTGTGCCGACCAATCGATCGGCTACGTCCGCGGCAATCTCGGCATGGTCCTGTTCTCCGGAGACGACGTGGAGAAACGCCTCGGCGATCTGTCCGGTGGCGAAGCGGCGCGGCGCATCTTCGCCAAGCTCGCCATTGCGCAGCCGAATGTGCTCGTCCTCGATGAGCCCACGAACCACCTCGATCTAGAGTCGATTGAAGCCCTGGTCGAAGGACTGCAGGCGTTTCCGGGCACTCTGTTCCTCGTCTCTCACGAGCGCTGGTTTGTTTCGCAGCTGGCCACCCGCATCGTCGAGATCCGCCCTGACGACATTCACGACTACCTCGGCACGTATGAGGAATACGTCCACTTCTGCGGCG
>CAZXJC010000371.1:0-8926 GCA_964640885.1 uncultured Pirellulaceae bacterium
ACGATTGGCGGTGCTTTAATTCCACTGGTCGCGATGGGTATTCCCGGCAGCGTGATCGATGCAATTTTATTGGGAGCGCTGGTGCTGCATGGTCTACAGCCTGGAGCAGTCTTGTTTAACAACAATCCGACCGTGGTTTACACGATTATCTTTACGATGTTTTTTGCCAACATCGTGATGTTCGCCATGATGATTGGATCCGTTCGCTGGATTGCCCGACTGGCCGCCACGCCCCGACACTTACTGTTACCGGTCATCATGGTTTTTTGCGTGGTCGGATCCTACGCCCTGAACAACCGACTATTCGACGTCTGGGTCATGCTGGCTTTCGGGCTGGCCGGTTTTCTGCTGGAACGCTGCAAGGTTCCGCTGGCCCCCTTTGTGATCGGCTTTGTGCTGGCACCGATTGCCGAGAAAAAACTGGGAGCAGGATTGCAGGCCAGTAACGGTAGCTGGTGGCCCCTGGCGACCGAACCATTTGCCCTGGTTTGCTGCCTGGTGGCCCTCGTGCTGTTCATCTATCCACTCTGGCGCAGCTGGCGTCAGCCGGCAAACAGCGAGCACTAAAGTGCGCAAAACAAAACGGCCCACCAATACATCCGTGTTTGGTGGACCGTCTCAACCCATGGGCTGTTCGTCACTACGAACCCCGCTTGTCACCTAGGCAACAAGTCGCAGTTCGTGTGTTCGCTCAGTAATTCCGCAGATAAACTCTTCGAAAATACGTTGATCAAGCGCCGAGGCAGAACTGGCCTCGGGATGAAATTGAGTACCAAGGGCAAACCAGCTGGCCACATTACTTTCAATCGCCTCCACGATGCCATCGGGACAGCGTGCGGAAATCTCAAAGCCGGGAGCCAGTTCGTCAATCGCCATGTGGTGCATGCTGTTGACACGAATTTCTCCGTCACCGTAGACACGCTCCATGAGCGTACCAGGCACCACTTCCAGGCCATGTCGATGTCCCGCATCCTGCGGATCTTTGTGCGGCAGCGCCTCGGGACAGTCTTCCGGTATATGTAAGAACAGATTGCCACCGGCCGTCACATTAAGCAGCTGCATTCCACCGCCAATACCAAAAACGGGCAATTGACGAGCAGCAATCTCCTGGGCTAACAGCCGCTCAAAAGTCTCCCGTCGTGGATCCAGCGGACGGATCGTGGGGTGCAACATAAAACCGTCACGGCGAGGATCTAAATCCTGCCCACCGACCAAAACAAATCCGTCTACCCGGTCCAAGGCAGCACGAACATCTTCAATTTCTTCCATCGGCGGAATAATAAGCGGAATCCCACCGGCTGCGGTAATGCAATCTGCATATCCTGCGGCAACATAACTGAACGCCGGCTTCTCTGGCGAAGGCGTTCGATAATCTGCATTGAGTCCAATTACTGTTTTTTTCGACATCAAGCTTTTCCTTCCAGACATCTCAAAGTGCTCACGACAAGCACACCACGAAACAAGGCTCTTGAGGTATCTCTAGCGAAGTTCCGGAAAGTGAAACGAGAGGATACAGATCTCACGTCAAGGTGGACTGCAAACGGGGAATCGCTGAACAGGTAACGATCAGCGGCCTGGAAAGGCCAACCCTTGAAGTTTGTTTACTCAGTCACGTAACGTGTGGCATCTATCACACAAGCGGCACCATTCCGTGGTACAACACCGGAGCGAAGCATGGACTGCGACGGCCCCAATAACCCTCCTAGTAAATCCATGCCAGAGTAAACTATGCCGGGAAAAGCAAGTTGGCGATGATTTTGGGCGATCGTCACAAGGATGACAACCCTTTTTCTGTATTTTGGGGTCCGTGGCTCCTGAACCACTACATCCTGTGCAAGCACTTGTCGCTGGCTGACACGAGGCAATCGCCTGACGAAGTCTGATACTTGCTTAACTCAGCCACCTTTACCTTGCCCGCATGGGTGATTATGCTAGTTTTTACGCTGTTTGGGGTGATTCACAGCCCCTGGAAACCGGATCTGGGAGACTTTATTCCCCAGGTCGACTGAAAACGACTCTCTAGTTCGAGTACAAGTGTCATGAGATACGACCAGGTTTGCCTGGAGTCAATTGCTTACACACTGCCGACCGAAGTGGTCTCCAGTAGTGATATTGAGCAACGTCTGGCACCGATCTACGAGCGATTAAAGCTGCCGGAAGGTCGTTTGGAGTTGATCACGGGGATCCAGGAGCGCCGTTTTTGGAGCCCCGGCACACTCCCTAGTGAAAAGAGTATTGAGAGTGCTGACAAGGCGATTGAAGTAGCGGAAATGGCCCGGCAGGACATTGGCTTGCTGATTCACGGGAGTGTCTGTCGCGATCATTTGGAGCCTGCTACCGCCTGTCGCGTGCACCACAGCCTGGGATTGGACGCCAACTGTATTCTCTATGACGTCTCCAACGCCTGCCTCGGCATGCTTAACGGCATACTACAAGCTGCCAACATGATTCAACTGGGCCAGATTCGCTCGGCCCTGGTGGTGGGAACAGAAAGTAGTCGGGCCCTGGTGGAAACAACCATCGAGACGCTTAACCAGCAGACCGAATTAACTCGTAACCAGATCAAGCCAGCCCTGGCCAGTTTAACGATTGGTTCGGGAAGTTGTGCCGTCTTGCTAACACATCGCGACATTAGCCGGACCGGTAACTTACTCTCTTCTGCCGTGGCTGTTGCCAACACATCACATCACGCTTTGTGTCACAGTGGCAAGGACGAAGCGGCCGACGCCTCCATGCAACCCTTGATGACTACCGATTCCGAGGCCTTGCTTCGTGAGGGAATCGTTACCGGCACACTGGCCTTCGAAACATTCCTGGCCGAGAGTGACTGGTCACGCGAAGAAATCAACAAGACGATTTGTCACCAGGTGGGTGGTGCCCACCGCAAGCAGATGCTCAGTGCGCTGGGTCTTGAGATCGAGGACGATTACTCGACTTTCCAATGGCTGGGCAATACTGGTTCCGTTGCCTTGCCCATCACCCTGGCCGTTGCCTTAGAACAAAACCAGGTTCAATCTGCAGACCAGCTGGCCCTGCTGGGAATTGGCTCCGGTATCAATTGCCTGATGCTGGGGATCGAGTGGCAACGCACGCTGGTGGCTTCCAACCTGGCGCTGGTCAACTCTAGCCTGGCCTAACCTTCTTCGGCCAACAGGTTGCGCAGCACCGTTTGCAGGATTCCACCGTTACGATAGTAATCCATTTCCACCGGTGTATCGATTCGCACGCGGGTCTGGAACTCGGTTACTGTTCCATCAGCAGCGGTCGCCACAACGGTCAGTTCCGAAAGCGGCTGCAATTGATCATCCAACCCCTGGATGTCATAGAGTTCTTCACCGTTTAAACCGAGGCTTTCCCACGACTGGCCGTCGACCATCTCCAGTGGCAAGACTCCCATCCCGACCAGGTTACTACGGTGAATTCGCTCGTAACTGGTAGCGATGCCGGCGCCCACCCCAAGCAGGTGGGTACCCTTGGCTGCCCAGTCACGACTGCTGCCGGTACCGTATTCAGTGCCAGCCAGTACGCCCAACGGGACTTGTTCTTCCCGATACCGCATGGCCGCATCATAAATACTCATAACTACGTCGCTGGGCAGGTGTCGCGTCACACCACCTTCGGTTCCCGGTGCCAGCTGGTTACGAATGCGAATATTGGCAAACGTGCCACGGAGCATTACTCGATCATTCCCGCGCCGAGAGCCATAGCTATTGAAATTGGCCGGCTCAACGCCCTGCTCTTGCAAGTAACTGCCAGCCGGGCTGCTTTTGGCAATCGATCCGGCGGGTGAGATATGATCGGTCGTCACCGAATCGCCCAACAGGGCCAGCACGCGTGCCTGCTGAATTGGTTCTACGCTGGAAACTTCGACGGTCAACTCGGTCAGGAAGGGAGGTTCCTGGATATAGGTACTGTCGGCATCCCAGGGATAAAGATCTTCTCCGCTAACGGCAATCTGGTTCCAAGTTTCATTGGAATCGACTGCATCCTGGTAACGGTTGACGAACATCTCCGGTTGCACGGCGGACTCCACGAGTTCTTGAACCTGATCCCGCGAAGGCCAGACTTCTCGCAGATAGACCGGCTCCCCTGCGGTGTCATGTCCTAGCGGCTCGTTATTCAAGTCGATATCGGTTCGGCCAGCCAGGGCATAGGCGACCACCAGAGGTGGACTGGCAAGATAATTCGCTTTTACCAGCGCGTTGACACGGCCTTCAAAATTCCGGTTACCGCTAAGCACGGCCGAGGCGACCAGGTCTCCCTCTTGCACCGCATCCGCCACCGCCGGCGGTAAGGGGCCACTATTGCCGATGCAACTGGTGCATCCATAACCGACCGTGTGGAAACCAAGTTCCTGGAGGGACTCGGTCAACCCGGCCTTATCGAGGTAATCACTAACAACCCGAGAACCTGGTGCCAGGCTGGTCTTCACGTAGGGCTGGACATGCAGTCCACGTTTCACGGCATTCTCGGCCAGCAGGCCAGCGGCCAGCATGACCGAGGGATTACTGGTATTAGTACAGCTGGTAATGGCTGCAATGACCACGGCTCCGTGCCCAATGTCAACAGAACTACCATTATCAGAAACCGTAGCCGTACGACTGACGGCCGCATCATCCAGACCAAAGCCCCGTTCTGAAACGGGTGTTTGCAGTACGGTTTCAAAGCTCGACTTCATGTCGGCTAAGGCAATCCGATCCTGGGGCCGCTTGGGACCGGCCAGCGACGGCTCCACTTGCCCCATATCGAGCGAGACCGTCTGGGTGTATTGAGGCGGCTCGGCAGCGTCGCTGCGGAAGAGCCCTTGTTCCTTGTAATAGCGTTCTACCAACTGCACTTGCTGGTCACTTCTGCCAGTACGACGCAAGTAGCCGACGACTTCTTCATCAACTGGGAAGAACCCCATGGTGGCTCCGTACTCGGGAGCCATGTTGGCAATGGTAGCCCGGTCCGCAAGGCTCATACGGGAAACACCCTCGCCGAAGAACTCAACAAACTTGCCGACCACGCCGACCTGTCTTAACTGTTCCACTACGGTTAGCACCAGGTCGGTGGCAGTCGCCCCGGCTGGCAAGTCTCCACTTAATTCGAACCCAACGACTTCCGGCATCAGCATATAGAGCGGTTGTCCGAGCATGACCGCCTCGGCTTCAATCCCCCCGACTCCCCAGCCCAGGACCCCCAGGCCATTGACCATCGTGGTGTGACTGTCGGTGCCAACCAGCGTATCGGGAAAAGCAACTGGGCCGCCTTCATCCTCACGGACAAAAACACCCTGGGCCAGGTACTCAAGATTCACCTGGTGAACGATTCCTACGTTGGGGGGAATGACGCGAAAATTATCAAACGCTTTTTGTCCCCAGCGGAGAAACTCGTAGCGTTCACGGTTTCGTTGAAATTCAATTTCGACATTCGCTTGGAGTGCCCCGTCCGAACCAAACTGATCGACTTGCACGGAATGATCGATGACCAGGTCGACCGGGATTAGTGGATTAATGCTGGAAGGATTCCCACCTAGTCGATGCATGGCACTGCGCATGGCAGCCAGGTCGACGACGGCGGGCACGCCGGTGAAATCCTGCAAGACAACCCGTGCCGGTTTGAAGGGAACTTCCTGGCTCAGATGCTCCGTCGCACTCCAGGCAGCCAGGTGTCGAATATCCTCTTCCTGGACAACATAGCCATCACAATTTCTCAGCACGGCTTCGAGCAGCACGCGGATGCTATAAGGCAAGCGGGAGATATCTCCCAATCCCTGGTCTTCGAGGCGACTAAGCCGATACAAATCAAGCTGGCCATTGCCCGTATCAAAACTGTCACGTGCTCCAAAAGGATCTCTCGTGTTGTCAGCATTCATCGGTTGCAATCAACTCCCCGGAAAAATGAGGCGAGCGGGGGCTACCAAATTCGCTCGCCGGTGAATCACGGAACCCTATGTATGATTTTTGAATTCTAAACCATTCCGCGGTCGCTGTCTGCCAGCCTTTCGAATGGTCGCCAAAAATTGCCGATGGTGAAAGATTGCTCAATGAACGGTCGCATGATATGCTGCTCGCAGCTTTAGCCAAGACGAGATTTCACGTTTCTTTTTCCTGGTAAGTTTCGAGTCTTTCACGATGACCCAAATCGATCAATTCGAGAGTGTCTTCAAAGCGGCTGACAAGCCTCAGTTCCTGTACGAAGCGATTGAATTCAAAAACGTACTAGTCATTACCGACTTGAACGATGAAGCTGCTGACCGTCATTGCCAGCAAGTCGAGCAACTGCTGGCCGGCCTTAACGATACGACAGCCCCCACTTACCAGATGATTCGGGGGGACGAATTTTCCACGGTAGCCAGTTTAATTCAGCAAGTCGAAGAAGCTAAACCAGATCTAATCTGCATGTATCGTAACTTGCACAGTCCCGCTTCCGATTTCCCCTACAGCCTGGGGATTTACGTCGACGTGATGGCCCAAGCAACTCATATTCCGGTCTTAATCCTGCCGCATCCTGAGAATCCGGAAGCTGCTGAACATCAAACAGATGTCATCGAGCGTGTCATGGCAATCACCAATCACCTGGCTGGCGATCATCAACTGGTCAACTATGCCGCCGCGTTAACGCCTGCTTCCGGTTGCCTCTATCTTTCGCATGTGGAAGACAAAGCAACCTTCGAACGGTACGTCGCTACGATCGGCAAAATCCCAGAGATCGAAACGGAAAAAGCCCAGAACCAAATACTCAACCAACTACTTAAGGAACCGCGCGAGTTCGTTCATTCTTGCCGCGAAGCCTTCTCAGCAACTCAGTCAATGCTGCAAATCGAAGAGGTCGTTGTGCTGGGACACCGTATGAAAGATTACGAGCGCCTGATCCAGGAACACGGCATTGACCTGCTGGTCATGAATACCAAGGACGAAGATCAACTGGCGATGCATGGGTTGGCTTATCCGCTCGCTGTTGAACTGCGACACTTACCCCTGCTGCTCGTTTAGGCAACCTGACCGGAATCCAACAAAGGAGTGACCCTCGTGAACCTGGCGATCCTGGCAAGTACCGAGTCGCACGTCGCTGGCGCCGATACCGCGGTCTTTGCCTGTTTGCTGGTAGCGCTCATTACCTGCCTGGCGTTGGAAGAAAAGCTGCACGCTAAGAAATCAGTGATCGTTGGCACCTTTGCGATCATTTGCCTGTTACTGGGCGCCATTCGTGGCATCCTGCCCTTTGACGACGTGGTCGTTGGCAGCCACCAGGTCACCTCTCACCAGGGAATCGAAGGAGAACATCACGACGGGCATTTTGAGTTGGCCAAAACGTCCGAGGAAGAGAAGCTGCATTACGATGGGCATCGAATCCGGATGCCGGTCTACATCCCGGGAATTGACTGGGGCGTGATTGCGATCATTCTCGGTTCCAGCCTGTTCGTGGATGTCACCAGCCGTTCTGGCCTGTTCACCTGGATTGCCATCAAGGTCACCAAGGCCTCACGGGGAGATCCGCTCAAGCTACTTTTCTTTTACGGCTTTATGACGGTGGTTTTCTCCGCTGTTTTAAACAACGTTACCGCAATGATCATTGTCGGATCGCTGACGGTCGTATCCCTGGACAAGCTCGGGCTGCGGGAAAAACTGCTCGGATTCCTTTTAATCGAAGGACTGCTAACTAACATTGGCGGCCTCCTGACACTCATCAGTTCCGTTCCCAACATTATCGTTGGAACGGCAGCCAACATCGGTTTCATGACCTTTTTTGTCAAAGCCTGTCCCTATGTTATCGTCTCCACGCTGATCACCTTATGGCTGGGAGCCCGCTTTTTCGGCATCAAGCGTTTGCACGATTCGGTCGCCCAGGCGGAGGCCGAACAACTGGTGCAAAGTTTCGACGAAACCGATGGGATTGAAAGCTGGGGATTCTTCTGGTTTGGCACCGGCATGCTGATCTTGTTCATCATCGTAATCGCCACCACCTCGGTATTGCCCTACGTCCGTGACCTGGAGATGGGAGTTGTGGCGTTGGCCTTTGCCGGCATCATGCTAATTCGCTACCGGTCCGTTGCTGACGACTTTTATCGATCGATTGACTGGGACCTGATCGGCTTCTTCATGGGGCTGTTTATCGTGATTTACGTAATGGAACATGCGATGGTGCTGCATACCATCGGAATCGGCCTGCGACGGGTGCTGGTCCATATTGATGCAGACCCGGCCCACTGGGTCGACTCCACAGTGTTATTGCTGGGAGCGGCTGGCTTCAGCAGCGTTACCGACAACATTCCGCTGGCGGCCATGCTGGCAAACATCCTCAAGAACCTGGATGCTCAGATTGCCACCGCCACGGTTCAGGAGACCGGGCTCTGGTGGGCAGTTATTTTCGGCGCCAACCTGGGTGGTAACTTGACGCCCATCGGTTCTGCTTCGACGCTGGTGGCCGTCACGATCATGCACAAGCACAAGGTACATCTCTCGTTTGCCGGATTCGTGAAAGCAGCTTTCCCCTTTGCCCTGCTGCAGATCGCGCTGGCGGTCTTCTATGTCTTACTGATCCTGCCATACCTCTAGCAACGAGGGCTGCCACCCGGGATCATCCACCGCCAAAGTCAAACATCAGTTGCGGGTCTTCTTTCTCGATCTCCGGATTCAATTCCTTGTAGAGCAGGCTCGGCTGAATGTCATGGTTGTGCTGGTATTTTTCACTCGTGTATTCTTCGATGTCACCGGTAATCTCGTGGTAGAACATCTGGCAGATGGAAACTCCCGGGTAGATCCGCACTGGCTGGACCGCGAACATCTCCAGCGTCCAGTAGCCACAAAACCCCACATCACCGAAACCAGCCGTGACATGGACAAACAGCCCTAAGCGGCCGATCGATGAGCGACCTTCCACCATGGGTACTAGTTCATGAGTTTCGGACCGCTACACGGAGCGTCCCAGGTACAGTTGATTG
>CAZXJC010000372.1:0-6298 GCA_964640885.1 uncultured Pirellulaceae bacterium
GAGTGTGGGGACGGAGTTTATCAATGGCGATGGCCGGGTTTTGACTCATTTGCCGTAACTGGGAGCAGTGCTCTTGAACCAGGGATCGTAACTGGTTGAGATCCAGTTCGGTGGCATTGTCCGGCACGTAATCCTCGTAGGCGATGCCACGAAAATGGGACAGGGGTGGCATGCCGTGGCGTGAAATGGCGATGATTTCTCCATCCCATCCCAGTTCGTCGAGGGTCAGGATGACATCGACCATCGTCAGGCCAGTTCCTAGCAAGAGGATGCGTCCGCCGGTTCCGGGAAGGCGACTGACCCAGTCATGCCAGGGATCACTGCGATAGCGTGGATCGTGGCTGAGCGGAGCGTGGGATGGAAAGGAACCGGGCGGTTGGTTGCCCGTGGCCAGTAAAACCTGGTCGGCGTCCAGTGACTCGCCACTCTTGAGTAGGACCGTAGCTCCACCGTTGTCGGCGACCACGATATCAATGGCTTCGTCATCAACCGTTTCAACTCGCACGTTGTTACGAGGGTCGACGGGTTGCTGGCAGGCGGCTAACAGGCTGCACAAATAGTCACCGTAGATGTAACGAGGGACAAACATCTGACGGAGATCTTCTTCGGGAAGAGCTGCAAACTCGCTGCGTGATCTTAGCCAGCCGAGAAAGTGTTCTGGGAAATCCGGAAAGGCCGACATGTTGCGGGCGGCCACGTTCAACAGGTGTTCGCTGCGCCGGGTACTGTAGGCCGTCCCGCGGCCAACAGGGCGTTTCGCGTTCACAATGACGATTCGTAAGGCTTGCGTCGACAAGCGAGCCAGGTTGACTGCCGCCATTGTTCCGCTAAAGCCACCCCCGACGATCACGATTGTTTTTGCCATGTCGACCTCCTGTCCCGGGCTGCCAAAAATGCCCAGACGATACCTGCTTGGGCGTCGGCAAGTATATCATGATTTATCAGTTGGAGGCTGCTGGTTTTGTCGTCAGCCGGTGACTATCAAGGCCTCGATTTCAGCCCGGATCAATCGGGGGAAAGGAGATTGTCCTCACAAGCTGGCTCTGGACGGTACTTGAGGTTTAGTTCGCGTACCTGGTTTTCGCGTAGAAACAGGTTCGCCCACTCATCGAAATAAGTTTCGGCATCACCGTACACCGGCTGATGCGGATGTTGCAATGCCTCGGTCTCCAGTTCCGCGGAAGATTTTCGGCCTTGCACGTTGCACCAGGCGTCACGGCAAAAGGTATCGTTGTCTCGACTCCAGGAGATTACGATTTGCGGTCTGATAGTTTCTTGCTGATTAGCCAGTAACCAGTTACTACGGTCAGTACCGGCAGGGCGATTAGCCAGCCACCCGTTGCGTAGAGGACGAGGGTATTGAGCAACCCCATCAGCATTCCCATGGCCGAGAATATTGGCCTGGGAGTCAGCTTGCTCGACCACAAGCGAATTACCATTGCCAATGCTACGGTATTCAAAATCAAGCTAAGGAATAGTGGGAAGAAAAACGTGAACGCCGTTAGTAGCATGGAAATGACCACCAGATCGTTACCATTGCTTGTCCGCACCTTCGTCGATAATTTCTGTTTGGGTTCATCGGCGGCAACGTTGGTAAACTGGTGAATTGCCGATGCTTCTAGCAGAAGCTGGCCCTGCCTGAAGTTGCCGGAAGCAGTACTGACTAACAGGTCACTGGTGACGTTTAGTGATGCCGGTAAAAGGCTGTGCCGGCCATTGTTCGATCGTCGTGATTGTTTTTTTGTTTCGTTGCGTTTCATGGTTTTGCCCCGGAATGAAAAATGGTTTATGTTTCCCCTTAACACTGCTGTGGCAGCTGGTGGCTGCCACTAAGAAGAGTTACGTAAGAAGTTCTGCCTTGTACACAAGCGGCTCGAAATTTTTTTGTTTTACCTGGTTTTCCGTCTTTTTCTTGGGAAATGGGCTGCTTAGATGGCCTTCTTGAGTAAGGGGATGACTTGCCCTGGGTTTCTGTCGAGAGGAAGATGGGGGACATGAAAACAAACGCCCAGCGACGACCGGGAACGCGGTTGAGCCAGGTAGCGATCATGCTGCTGCTGGCCTGCGGGCCAGTCGCTCAGCTTGCCGCTCAGGCGACCGGCAAGAGTCGCCTGGAGGGATATGTTGGGGGCCCTTATAAAGTGCTGCTAGGCGATTTTACCGGCGACCGGCACCCCGATATCATGCTTGGCTATCACAACCTGGGGGTTGTATCGCTGGCGGCTGGAAACGGCAAGAGAGAGTTTGCACGTCCCGTTCAGAACATGTTTTCTGATGAGCAACGGCGTATTTTTCCGGACGACGATTCCTGGTCGGAACCCCATGTGCATAACCTTGCCCAGGCTGATCTCGATGCGGATGGCCGACCCGACATTGTTTGTAGCATTGGCGGACTGAGCCAGCAGAAACGAGGACGTATCGTGGTGGCCCGTAACCTGGGGGCCGGTAAGTTTGAGCAACGAGTTCAATACCTGGTCCCTAGCCAGGCCAAGGGAGTTTGTTTTGCTGACATGGATCAGGACGGCCGACTCGACTTGCTCTATACGGCAAGGGGATCCGGTTACAAGGATGACCTGACAATTGGTCGACTCTATATCCGCGCAGGGCTCGGAGACTGGAAGTTTGGGCCGGCTCGTGAGTTGCCGGCTGGCAAATCGGCCTACTACGTGGAGGTTGCTGATTTGAACAACGATAGTTTCTTGGATGTCTTGATTCCGAATGAACATGACAGTTGTGTTACCTACTATTTGAATCCGGGTAAGAACCTGTTTCAGGTCGACGTCGCGATGCAGACCCGGAAACTGGTGGCTACCCAGATTCCGAATCGCCGCTCCCATGCAGTCAATGATGTGCGGGCTGCCGATTTAAATGGAGATGGAAACCAGGATGTGCTGACGGCGAACCTGGGAACATCAACCGTTTCAGTCTTCTTGGGCAAAGGAGACGGCAGCTTTGGTAAGGACCGTATCCTGGAGGCAGGTAAGAATGGAGCTTTCCTGGGCACCGGTGATTTTGATCGGGACGGTGATGTCGATTTTGTCATCACCCACTGGACCGAAGACTTTGCTTCGGTCTTTTTGAACCGTGGAGACGGGACCTTTGCTCCGCGGCAGGATCATCCGACCGGCCTCGGGAATTACGGTGTCGATGTGGCAGACCTGGATCGTGATGGCAACTTAGATATTGTCACCGCTAATTACCGTGAGAAGAGCTTCTCGATCCTCTTCGGTAAGGGCCAGGGTGCTTTTAAGCCAGCGATCACCAAGAACCGGGGATTGCGAGTCCACCAGGGCAAATGGGTCCCCTACTCGCCGTGAATCAACTCTTGAGACGGCTAATTGCTGGTACTCTTAGCGGGATCTTTGCCAAGCCATGACGGGATGCCGTCGCTGCGCAGCTTCTCGACCTTTTTCCCCAGCGAGTCCGTGTCACCTTCTTTGAAAGAGGCTGGTTGGACATTGTTCTTGGGCAGGTAGGCCCCGAGTTTCTTCTTGATGCGAGCCAGGTCCGGATTCCCGGCCAGGTTGCGGTGTTCCTGGGGATCGGTGCGGTGATCGTACAGTTCCTCTGTTCCATCTCGGTAACGGATGTACCGGAAGTTTAAACTGCGAGCTGCATGGTTCTGGTAGTGCCAGGTAGTGATGGCTGGCTCAAGCCGGCGGGTTTTGGGATCGGCCAGTTGAGGAAGCAGACTGATTCCCTCCAGGCCTTTGACTTGGGGCAGGTTGCACAGTTCCAGCAGCGTCGGATAGAGGTCGATCAGGCTGACCGCCCGTCGGCAGCTTTGGCCCCCGTTGAAGGATTTGGGAAGACGGATGGCCAGGGGAACGCGAGTGGATTCTTCCCACAAGGCCATCTTTCGCCAGTGTCGTTTCTCCCCCAAGTGTTGGCCGTGATCGGACCAGAAGACGACGATGGTATTGTCTGCGTAAGGACTGGCTTCCAGTGCCTGCAGGACCTTGCCGGCCTGGGCATCTGCAAACGAGACACAGGCCAAGTAGGCTCGGACCATTTCCCGCCAGTATTGGGGGCCAACGTCAAGGACGTTTTGGTGGTCGCCACCCTGGATAGTCCCGTAAGCGATTGCCTTGCCGAAGAGTGGAATATCATCCATCTCGTCGGCGGGGACTTTTGGCATCACGATATCGTTTAGCGGGTAAAGGTCGAAAAACTTTTTCGGTGCCGTGTAAGGAACATGGGGGCGCACGAGACCAACGGCCAGGAAGAACGGCTTGTCGTGTTTTTGCTTAAGGCGAGCAACTGCCCAGTCGGCAACCTGTTCGTCCGGCATTCCCTCCGGTGGCATGTCAGCCTTTTCCAGTGCTCCCCAGCAGAGTGATTGACCACTGACCCCTTGCTGGTACTTCTGGTAAATCGCTCCTCCATCAGGAGGAAAAGGATGGAAGTGTCCGCCGCTCTTTCCCTGGTAGCCATGACCCCGGGCAGCCAGTTCCTTTGGCCATCGGTACTTGGGCCGCACTTCGTCCCAGTAATCATAATCCTTGACGTCGCTGGTCCCCTTGTGAAATATTTTTCCGGCAGCCATCGTCTTGTAGCCGTTGCGTTTGAAATGTGTTGGCATGGGGACCGTTTCGCCGAGAGCTTGCTGGTAGCTCTTTGCGCTTTTCGATCCGTTCGTGTACCAGCCGGTGGTAGAGGGTCGCAGTCCGCTGAGCAGCGCGTGTCGCGACGCACCACAGACCGGGGCAGCGCAGTGGGCGTTGCGAAAGAAGAGGCTTTGGGAGATCAACTGGTCGAGGTTGGGTGTTTTGGCCTGCGGATGCCCGCCCAGGGCACCGATCCAGTCGTTCAGATCATCGATAGCCAGGAACAGCACATTCGGATGGCGGCCCGCGCTGGCCAGAGATTTTTTCAGGGAGGAGGCCTGCTTGCCGGAGGGGCCGGGCATGGGCTTGCTGTCGCTGCCCTGCTTGTCATCGATTCTGCCTGTTTCGGCTTTTACCTCGGCCAGGAAATTGACCATCAGGCCGTGCAACTGGGCTGTTTTCTCTGGCAGTTGTTTGGAGAGGTTATCTTTCTCGCTTACGCTTTGGGCAAGGTTAAATAACTCCAGCTGATTTTCCTTCCAGGTTTTGATCAGCTTGTAATCTCCCTGGATCAGGGCTGTCTGTGCGCGGCGATCAACAGCGTGATGAAACAGCAGGAAGGGGTGATTGCGAGCGATCCTTCCCTGGCCACCATTGAAGATCACTTCTGCCATGCTGCCGCCGTCGAGTGCCTTGGGCAGTGGCTTGGGGTATTTTGCCAGGTGGGCGATCGTGGGAAAGATATCCAATCCGGTGACGGCCGTCCGGCTGAGGCTGCCTGCTTTGACATTGGGTCCGATTACGATGAAGGGTACACGCAGGCCACCTTCATACATCGTCCCTTTGCCTTCCCGCAGGGGATGATTGCGCGGTAATTTTTTCCCCTTCTGGCCGGGCATCGTGAGTCGACCGCCGTTATCCGAGAGAAAGAAGATGTAGGTCTTCTCCTCGATCCCGAGCGACTTGATCTTGTCCAACAGCAGGCCGATTCCCTGGTCCACATCCCGGGTCATGGCGGCGAATTGGGGCATCGTATGTTTCTTGCCACGAGGCTGTTGTTGTACCTGGGCCAGTGTTTTTTCCTGGTAGTAGATGTCCAGGTGAACGGCGTAATGAGAGACCTGGAGAAAAAACGGATGACCACTCTTGGTCTGTTTTTCCATGAAGTTACAGGCGCGGTCTGTGATCCCAAAAATTAGCTTGGGGTCATCTTTGGCAGCCGGGCCGCCACTCCCCTTAGATCCACCGGTACCGTTGCCGGTGTAACCGTCGCTCACGTCGTAGCCCATCTGTTCGGGCGTAACTTCGTCGGTCCGCATATCCCATTTGCCAAAGTGAGCCGTTCGATAGGCCGGGTTTGCCTCCTTGAGCATCCTGGGCAGACTGAGTTGCTGGCGATAGAGCCGGGGCCAGTTTTCCTGGTCTTGCTGATAGATGTGCCGAGCGGGTGTCTGGCCAATCAGCAGGCTGCGCCGCGTGGGACAGCAGTAGGGAGCTGGTGAATACCCCTGGGTAAATTGCATTCCCAGGTTGGCGAGCCGCTCAATGTGCGGCGTTTGATAATAGTCGCTGCGAGTACGGTCATCGTCCGGATCCATGAGGACCGAGGAACCGACCCAGCTTTGGTCGTCGGTCATGATGACGACGAAATTTGGACTGCCATCAGCGCCGGCAGCCAGTTGCAGCGGCAGTCCGGTGGGGAGAAGGCTGGCGATCAGGATAAGTGAGAATCGCAGGTGCGGTTTCATGGT
>CAZXJC010000373.1:0-3330 GCA_964640885.1 uncultured Pirellulaceae bacterium
GACCCCAAGTATAATCCGTCCTATCCCAAGTACAAACCGTCTGATCCCTAGTACAAACCGGCCGATCCCAATGACAAACCGGCCGATCCCAAGGACAAACCGGCCGATCCCAAGGACAAACCGGCCGATCCCAAGGACAAACCGGCCGACGACCCTGCCCTCTTAATTGAATACCAACCGTTGGAAGAGGTTCGCAAAGACATTATTGAAGTATTAGCTGAGCAGCAAGCCCGTCCGTTAGCGGAAGAGAAGCTCAAAGCAGCGATTACTCAAATCGGACGTATTGAGCGTGTCATTAAAGCTCAATCGACAAGAATCAATACTGTCAGGGCACAAAACCAGGTGATTGGCCCAGACGGTCAACCACTACCGGCCAAGGGTCCGGACAGCCCCAAGATCAAGACATTGATTGCCGAACTCAAGGCCAAGGTGGCTGACC
Source organism: uncultured Pirellulaceae bacterium (assembly GCA_964640885.1). GTDB lineage: Bacteria > Planctomycetota > Planctomycetia > Pirellulales > Pirellulaceae > JAZADA01. The sequence continues at coordinate 440 of CAZXJC010000373.1, forward strand.
TGGCAGCCAAGTCTAATATCCGCATTGGTCAGACGGGAAAAATTACCCTGCAAGATGTCCGCGAGTGGAATGAAAAAGACCCCAACAAGGAAACGGACCCGGAATACGCCGCGCTGCTACGAGCCCAAGAGCGACGAATCAGCATGGAAACCCTGGGCCAACCTAACGGCAACCAGCAAGTCAGCTTTGCCCAGTTGGCATTCCAAGCAGGCCTGCCGACTTTTGAACCGTTTGAGATCCGACACCCCAACCGCATTATCGGCGAGAATCCCTTCCCTACGATTTTCCCGACGACGCCCGAAGATGTATTCCTGTTTTGGCGAACCGAAGTCGTCGACTCCAGAACTCCACTCAGAAAAGAGATCAAGGATGAGGTTGCCGCGGCCTGGAAAGTGCAAAAGGCAGCGAGCTTGGCTAATAGTGCAGGTCAAGCCTTGGTAACCAGGGTGACCACGGAGAAGCTGACACTCGCCGAGGCCTATCAGTCAACGCCTGAAGAGAAGCCTGAAGAGAAGCCTGAAGAGAAAGCTGAAGAGAAAGCTGAAGAGAAAGCTGAAGAGAAAGCTGAAGAGAAAGCTGAAACTGTGCTGCCCAAAAACATCAAGACTCCCCCACCTTTTTCGGTTAGCACCTTTCCTTTCGCAACGCTCCAACTCAACCCTGAGAAAATCGAGGAGCTGTTTGCAATGCAGGCAGGCGAAACAAAGGCATTCCGTAGTTCTAAATATCAGGCCGAAACAGGCCAGTTTCAAAATGCCAATTCGACCTACGTAATTCGTGTCATCAGCATTGCACCCGATGAGATGCAACTACGTAATAATTTTCTTCAAACCTTCTTGCAGTTTAAGACGCAACCGCCCGAAGACCGTAATCAACGGATGCAGATTGGCAGTGGCTGGTTACAAGATCTGCATGGCCAGCTTGAAGTCCAATGGATTCGCGATCCTTCGCGGATGCAGCGTTAACAGGGCAACCGCCGGAACCACCTGGGTTGATCAGGCAACTGCCAGGCACTCTGAATCATTGTGCTGCCACGATTGGCGTGCTGGCTTATCTCTGACCGCCTGATCGCAAAAATCGCCTGCGGGGATCAGCGTGGATCTCTGCTGGCTGCTGACGTGCCAGTCTCGCCGTTGATGAGCTCCATCTAATCGCCAATTGCGACATTCGACGTTGTGATAACCCAAGGCCGCTTCAACGCGTTGCCACAAATCTGCGTTCTGGTAACGATCATGCCAGGGACTTAGTTCCCATTGCGACGAGAACTCCTTCGCTGTGGCCGTCAGACGACTCAACCGATCATTGAGATAAAGACTGCGGGCGATCAACGTAACACGAGAAGGCTGCTCCAGGGCTTCCAAGCCGCGAACCGTGGCCAATAGTGCCAATCGTGGGCCCCAGGTACCAGGCTCTTCATCGGCCACCTCGAGCCTGCCCAAATCATCGAGCGATTCAAGAATAAAACGCCACTGCCCCATGCGGTCTGACTGCCGACAATCATCCCGGCAAACATCATTTGTGAGCGCTACCGAGTCAGTCTCCACGTAGAGCAAATATCGAGGTACGTAACGAATCATGCTGAAATTCCTCAAACCAGGAACTAATCGCCTTCTGGAAGGCTGTACCACCTTAAACCCGAACCCTTACCTTATCGGCAAAGTTTATCTATCTTCCTTAGATTATCTTTCCTTACAGAAGAGATTTCGCACGATAACGCACTTAACTTGTTTACTGAACTCATCTTAAGTAACATTACTGGCTCACGACGAGTCTTAGACGGCAACTTCTGACAGTTTCAAATTGCAGTTGTTAGCCGAGAATTTCGGTAACGACGCGACCATGGACATCAGTCAGGCGAAAATCCCGGCCGGCGTAGCGATAGGTTAGTCGATCGTGATCGAGGCCCAACAAGTGCAAGATGGTGGCATGCAGATCGTGAAAGTGAACCTTGTTTTCCACGGCATAGAATCCATAGTCGTCAGTTTGGCCGAACATCATGCCCGGTTTGACACCACCTCCGGCCATCCACATGGTAAATCCCCAAGGGTTATGATCCCGGCCGTTAGCGTTTTGCGAGACGGGCGTTCGTCCAAATTCACCACCCCAGATAACGAGGGTCTCATCGAGCAGGCCCCGTTGTTTTAGGTCGCGAATCAGGGCAGCTATAGGACGATCAACTTTTTTCGCCTGCGAGGCGTGGTTACTCTGAAGTTCGCTGTGAGCATCCCAACCGTTGGCATTACATTGCACGAAGCGTACGCCTCGTTCGGCAAACCTCCTGGCCAGCAGGCATTGCCTGCCAAAGCTGGCTGTTTCCGGCTTGTCGATGCCATAGAGTTTATGGGTCTTATCCGTCTCTTGTTTCAAGTCGAGCGATTCGGGTGCTGCCATTTGCATTCGGAAGGCCAGTTCAAAGGAAGCGATCCGTGCTTCCAACTGGCTATTGACGGGAGCGGCTTCGGCACTGAGTCGGGATAGCATCTCCAACTCGAGTCGTTGGCGCGCACGGTCCTTCGCCTTAGCAGTCATGAACGGAAAGGCGGCATTTTCTGCACCGCCCAAAACAGTTCCCTGGTATTGTGCTGGCAAAAACGCGGAAGCAAAGTTATTTGCTCCGCCCTGCGACGTTGCCTGGTCAATGGTGATATAGGCGGGCAAGTTTTCGTTTTCTTTTCCCAGCCCGTAGGTAATCCAGGACCCCATGCTGGGACGCACAAAAGTATCGCTGCCAGTATGCCATTCCAGGACCGCACCACCGTGCCGAGGATTCGTACCGTGCATCGAGCGAATTACGCACAGATCATCAACAACTTCGGCAACCTCGGGCAACAACTCACTCACCCAGGTACCACTTTCCCCGTGCTGCTTGAACTTCCAGGGACTTCCCAGCA
>CAZXJC010000374.1:0-4247 GCA_964640885.1 uncultured Pirellulaceae bacterium
TAAAACACGTTATGCCAGAACAAACCGATTTAGAGTAGGCGCAACAGGCGATGATTACTGCGCTGACCATTGCAGCTCCGGTCCTGCTTGTTGGTGCTGCAGTCGGCTTGCTGGTGGGAATGTTTCAGGCTCTCACGCAAATCCAGGATCACACGCTCTCCTTCGTCCCAAAGATCATTGCCATGATCCTTGTCTTGACCCTTTGCCTGCCCTGGTTTCTCGACCAAATGGTAGAGTTTTCTCGCAGCGTAATAAGCAACATTCCGACCGTTCTTGGAGGCGGTTGAGAAAAATCTTTCCACCTTCCAATTACTGCCTTCCCGCGGACTGATTCATGATAAGTGCTCCGGTACTTCCGTTACTCATTCCCTTCGTCCTGATTTTGACCCGTCTTGGCAGCACGCTGCTGTTGCTCCCATCATTTAGCCTCGTGACGGGATCCATTCGAATCAAGTTCTTGCTGGCAGCCATGGGTGCCTTCCTACTCACTCCTCTCCATATTCGTGGTGACTGGTCCACGATCTCGTTAAACAGCCTCCTGCTGATGATCGAGAGTGAACTATTGCTGGGACTGGCCTGCGGACTGACCGGTCGACTGCTCATCAGCGGCCTGCAGATCGCGGGACAACTAATCGGTCAAGTCAGTGGTATTACGTTAAGCGAACTGAACAGTGCAGAGGCGACAACGACCACCGTGCATGGACGCCTACTGGTAATGATTGGCTTAAGTTCTTTCCTGATCTTGGGAGGACATCGCCAAGTCGTCCAAGCGCTGCTTGACAGTTTTCACACGATCACTCCCGGAGCAGTTCTGCCGATGGATTCACTGCTGCTTTTATTGCAAGAAGTGAGCAACCTGGCCTTTTACCTGGCCATACGAATCAGTGCCCCGATCCTGCTTGCTATGCTAATTGCCTTACTGGCAGTCGGAATGCTAAATCGCACTCTTCCGCAATTGAACATCATGGCCATCGGTCATAATCTCAATGCCCTGTTGTTGCTCGTGTTGCTAATGTTCTCAGTCGGCAGTATTGCCTGGGTCTTCCAGGACCAGATGACCATGGCTTTGGAACAAATGCAACAAGTACTACGAGACGCCGCAACCACATAACAGTTTTCGCAATCAAAACTCATGGCCGACTTATTCACTGACAAATCACATCCCGCGACACCTCGCCGGCGACAACAGGCGCGGTCGCAGGGACACGTTGCCAAAAGCCAGGACCTGGTCTCGGCGCTAGTCATGACCGGTGGCCTGCTGGCTGTTTGGATCGCTGGCACCGGATTTGGACACTTCATTACGGATTTCGCGACCCAACAATTAAGTCAGCCTTCCTGGCAACCGATGACAACCGGTTCCCTGAGCGAAAGTTGGGTCCAACTGCTCATGGCAACTGGTCGTAGCCTGGCACCAATCATGGCAATCGTCATGGCAGTGGCGATCGTGGCAAACCTCGGGCAAACTGGCTTTCTTTTTCTACCACAACGTATCGCACTCGACTTCAACCGCATCCAGCCGATGACAGGCATGCGCCGTTTGACATCGACCGCCAACCTTGTGCAAACCCAATTCGGACTTGCCAAAACAGTGGTGGTAATCACGGTGGCACTCTATGCCTTGTGGACTCATCGTGAGCAGATCATGGGACTTGCTGCCCAGGATCCGCAACTGCTGGCTGGTAGCCTGCTGACGCTCTTTTTCACCATTAGCCTGCAAGTTTCCTTTGCGCTGGTCATCCTGGCCCTAACTGATTACGCCTTTCAACGCTGGCAGTATGAACGCAGCTTACGATTGAGCGATGATGAAATGCGAGAAGAACTGCGGAATATGCAAACCGATCCCCAGGCGAACGCCCGCCGCCAATCGGTCCAGCAGGCCATGGCCAGCAGTCAATTAGAAAAGTTAGTGGGCAGTTGCGATCTGATCCTAACTGATGACAACTTGCTAGCCGTAGCGCTACAATGCGACCCATCAACAACCACGGTTCCGCGCGTGATCGCAAAAGGGCAGGGGGTCGTCGCTGAAAAAATCATGGCCGCTGCCCGGGCAACTGGGATCCTCATCGAACAGCAGCGGCAACTGGCCAAAGCGATCTTTCGAGAAGCAGAAAGTCGCCAGCAAATCTCACCAGGCCGTTTCCACGCCCTGGCCCGAACGTATCATGATGCGATTGAAAACCGCTCACCGGCTCTTTAAGGTACGACTTCACGGTCTTGCGAGAAACGTTTTCGGAAGCAGATAATCAGCCGTTTTCTGGGGACGAACTTTCCGCAGCAGTTGGCTGGCTGTAACCATAGCGTTCAAAGTACTTCCCCCATCGCAAGTGGACCTTTTCTTCGTCTTCTTGCTCAAGGTGATACTGGTTTGGTTGATAATTTTTTTGCTGATCACAATAAGCAGTCAACTGGTCGACAACAGAGTCAAAATCTGCAATCCCAAAGTGATCATAAATCGAGCGCAAAACAGTGATCGGATCACTTACCAGTTCCTCGTAACGGATGTCGATAATCTGCTTTTCCGGGACCGATTCTCGCGCCGCTTCAAAACTGTCGTACATGCGTTCCAGGCTCGTCAATACGTAGTCATCCAGTTCCCGATGCTTGGGGACCTGCATTCCCTGCACCTGGTCCAATGACTTCCAAAGCCGCCGTGTCGATGGAAATACTTCATAAGGACTGCGCACCAGGTGGATAAAACAGGCATCGGGAAAAAGTTCTTTAAGCAGGCCCAGGCGCCCCGTGTGGGGCGGCGACTTAAGAACCAGCCGACGGGGAGAATGAAAGGTTAGCAACTGCATGAATTGTTTCAGTGTGCGTTTCCACTTGCGCAGTTTTTTCTCTGGTACATCCACCATGTCAAGCAGACAGGTATCCGGTGCTGGATGATTCGGAAATGCAATTCTCAAATAAGGTGAGGAAGCTCCCATCGCCAGCAATCCGAATTCATCTTCTTGCGGCCGTAACCAGCCAGTGGCCATGTTGTCAGTGGGGCGCTGCTTAGGTAGCAGGAATCCGCCCAGATGAGTAAAGAACCAGCCGGTAAAAAGAAAATGGCTTGGCGCAAAACAGTGCAAGGAATTCGAGAAAGAAAACCGTTTATCACGAATCATGAGCTCATGCAGGAATGTCGTACCACTGCGCCAATGACCGAGGATAAAAATAGGAGCCGGCTTGATTTCAGTCCTGGCAATGCGACGACCATAAATTAGCCGTTGCACTTGAAATAGAATCGAATTAAATGCCGTGAAAAGGGTGATCGCAAAAGCGGTTGGCAAGCGAAACGGATGAATTCGAAATCGGTTCCGGATCAATAATCCCAACCAGTCACCGAATCGCATGCCATGCCAAAAACGAGGAGCCCAGAAAGGGTAACGGTTGTATTTCGCTTCGCGTCGTTCTGGCACGTTTCCATTGACCCAAGTAATTAACCGGTGACAGCTGCTTGCGCTTCGCTGGGAATCCAGCATAGCTCCTATTTCGTCCCGTAACAGCAAGTTCCTAGAGAGCGATTCTATCTTGTTGCTGCTGATTTACCATTGGCCCTCTCCAGACCCAGACGCTCTTCATGGCTCGGAATTCCCCTGAACCTTAAAAAGCAGCCTAAAACAGCTCTCCTCACGCCTCTCTGTCTTTTCTGCTTTGCCCAAGCTGACCTAGACGGTTCCCCCCCGATCCAGTACTCTCCGCCTCTCTCGAAGTGGCCTGTTCTGGCCCTCGTTTGGACTGTCAAAAATCATCCTCCTGGTTCTGTAATTGAGCAATATGACACGACTATCACAGTGGCAAGAATGGATTCTTCCGCTGGGCTTAATTGCCAGCATCCTGTTCATCCTGGTCCCCTTGCCAACGGGGATGATGGATGTGTTGCTGGCAGCTAATATCACGATTGCCGTTATCATCTTGCTAACAACGATTTCGGTGCGAACCCCGTTGGAGTTCAGCATTTTCCCATCGCTGCTCTTAGCCACGACCTTGGCACGACTGGTATTGAATGTGGCTTCCACGCGTCTGATTTTAACGCGTGCTGAAACGCACGGCACTGATGCTGCCGGTGGTGTGATCGAGAGTTTTGGGAACTTTGTCACTGGCGACCGGAGTATTGTCGGACTGATTATTTTCACGATCCTGATTGTCATTCAGTTCCTGGTCATCACTTAAGGCACGACTCTCATTAGTGTAGTGACTGCCCGTTTTGTCCTTGACGCCATGCCGGGACGCCAAATGGCCATTGATTCCGACCTGAACTC
>CAZXJC010000375.1:0-6046 GCA_964640885.1 uncultured Pirellulaceae bacterium
GATTAAGAAACTCTGGCCACCAGCTGGGCAACAACCGACCACGGCAACACCAACTGTTGCCTGGGAGAAGTCTCGTCGCAAGGGAAATCCGGCAACGATCTCCAATCACTGCGCGACCGAAGGTGCCTCTATTGCCTATAGGCTCTCCAAGTCCTCTCGCTGGCTGTTGTACAGTAAGCCATTTTCTCTAACCGGTCCCGCCACGATATCAACCACAGCCATTCGCCTTGGCTGGAAACCAAGTCCGACCGTCGAGATGAAGATCAAATAACCAGCCCAGCCTGGAAAGATAGGATTGAACAGCGTGCCCATGCCAGCGATCCATAATACACGTCGTGATTTTCTGCTCACAGGAACCGCCGCACTGGCAGGATTGCAGGCAAAGCAAACGCTTTCCACTGCAGCACCTCGACAGGTACCAGGGGTGGAAGTCCTCAATCCCCTATTGCGTGTTCCACTTTCGTTTATCATTGATGACTCAACGTGCCTGGTGAACATGGGACACTATTGTATGCCCCAGTTCGCAACTGCCTGGCCCGAGCGCAATAGCTACAAGAAACCGTGGCAGACCTGGCCACGGGAAATCCCTGATTCTTTCGTCCGTGAATTTGGACAATGGTGTGCGACTCAGGGAGTAAAAGGGAAGTACAGTATCGTCCCTTACCCCGCCTGTGTTGGCTGGCTAGATCGAGAGTTGCCAGGGTGGTCACGAAAACAGCTCCAAGCCAGCTTGAAACTGGTTCGTGACTTAATGGTCCCCAACTGGGATATTCATCCGGAAATGATTACCCATACGCGTGTGATTGATTTAAAGACAGGCCGCCCGTTGCCAGAAATCAGCCCAGCCACGATGGAGAACTCATATCCTCGAACAAAGAAAAGTGTCGATGAGCTGACGGCTTACCTGGCTTATGCGCTACGTATACTCAAGAACTGTGATCTTCCTTGCGAAGGAGTTACTACACCGGGTGGTTTCGGCAACCTGGTCAAGAGTGAATTATCACTGGCAGTCCACGAAGCCGTCCGTGATGTATACGGCACTGAGCTACCACATTACTTCAAATACGTGGTGAGCGGAAATGAAAGTACGCAGCCTAAACTGGAACATGTACGGGACCTGGATAGTTCCGATCCAAAGGTTACTGTAAATGTACCGGCCTGTACGGGAGACTGGTTCGGTGGCTGGGACGGGGATCGGCAAAGTGAAGGCAACCGCTATGCGAACCATGACGCCACGAGTGGACGCATGGTGGAATTAATCAAACGAGGTGAACCAGCCGTGATGCTGTGCCACTGGCCAGGCATGTATACGCAGGGAACCAAGCAAGGCTTTGCCGCTTTCAAGAAGGTGGTTAAAGCTCTAGCAGCACGCTACGGGAATCAGACTATCTGGATGAAAATCAGCGAAATCGGTCGCTATTGGACCGCCAAAGAACTGACACGTATTGAACCTGGAAATCGCAAGATCTCTTTCCAGGCACCTTTTGGGACACCCCGATTTACCGTGCGAATCCCGATACCAGCCACGGCTGCTCCCAAGCTAACGATCCAGCAACGTCCAGTACCGCTGGAGCCGGTCAGCCAAGTTCGTTTATTGAAGACCGGCAAATGGCTGGCTGATTCCAATGGAATGGTCGTCTGTTTTGATTTACCCCGGGGCACATCGCAAATTAGCTGGTAAGTCCAACAAGCACTACGGAGCCAGCAAGTTTGACGAAAAAAGGCTGCTACCCAATTTTGGATAACAGCCTTTAAACGTCGCTTCAAACTCAAACGTGTTAGTCAGTGTCCTTATCGTTTGAGCTAATTCGATCCTCATCCGTGGGGTCGATGTTCATCCACTTCTTTTGCAAGTCACGTGGTGCAGATTCGCGCCACATGGAAAGAATCTCTTCGGCATTCAAATGAGGATTGCCACTCTCGTTTCCTTCTTTACCACCTTGCGTTGGCTTCAAAGGAGACCAGAGCATATCGATGCGGGCGCTATCACTGTAATAACGACCACCAATGATCTTGCCGTCCTTATCCAAATCCAGGGCATAATGAAAGTACTTCTCTTTGTGCAACCGCGGCGACTTGACCATTTCATGTCCCGTGTTGACTGCATAAAGAGCTTTCATCTTTACTTCCCAAAGCCGTTCTGAATGTTTCTTCATTTCAGCCTTGTAGTTGTAGATGGGGTAATTGTAAACCACCTTACCTGGCACCGCTTCCATGCCAACCGGATGGTCACCACGCCCCAGCCAGTTAGCCAGCGTTACGTGCAGGGTACCGGGATTAATCACGGTATCAATGCCACCCAGGAACTCTGTTTCCGAGTGCATATAAAGTTCGGCTAACAACCCCTTGATATCAGCAGGAGTGAAAACGACACCATTGCGAACCACATTCTTGGCAGGTTCTGCATGTCGAATACAGGCAGCAGTCCAACCGTTGCAATGGCCATACCAGCCAACCGATCGCCTTGCTCGCATTCGCTCAAACATACCCGGTGGTCGATCGAGGTTCTACAGGCGGGCAAGCCGGTTGGCTGTCGTCGCTCTGCGCGAACCACGTCTGCGATCAACACCGTTACTGTCAGGTCGGCGTCCAACATCAATACGTTCAAAAGCCACCGCAAGTCCACGGCCACCATTGAATGCCATATCGTATTTACCTAAAGCAGACACACCGCGGTTGGCACGGGTGTCAGTACCGCCACCACGATCCGGATAGTCATGCCCGGAATACGGGACACGATACTTGGGAACTGCTCCCTCAGTCGGCAACTTGGAAAGTTGCCACTCCAATTTCGTACCCCACCAGCTTTCAAACATCTGGCTCTGGTACTCCACTTCATCCTTCTTGACTGCCAAACTCCCTTCCGGCACAGTCGCATCACCTCCTACCGCAAACGATAGGACTAATGTGAGAACATGTGTCGCCATGACATTCTCCCTCTCAATTCCTTGATAACTCGTATTTTGAAAGAAAATGGGCAGAAAAAAAAAGACGCCCTCAGTGCAAAGTCACGAGGGTCGTCTCTTTTTCTTTTGCTCATTCAACCGAACATTACTGCAAGTATAGCTCACAAATAACGTCCAGGAGCCGAATCGCTGGATCCGACTACTACAAAAAGGCGGTTTAGCCCTTTTGGGTTGGCTTTTGGGCCGGCTTTTGGGCTGGCTTTTGAGCGGGTTTCTGAGTCGGTTTCTGCTTAGCAGATTGAACCGGCTTCACTTTTTGCTTGGGAGACTGGTCCTGGGCAACGCAAAGCGTCGAACCAAGGCAGAAAACACCCAAAACAAACACGTTCAATAAAAGTCTCATAACAAATCCTCCAAAAAACAGTTATCTTTGCCAAACTCCCCAAGCTGCTAAGGACATGTTGATTGGCAATATCTCTCTATCTTAACACGAAAAAATGGGGGAGCTAGAGGTAATTTTCCAACTTTTTACTGAGAAACCCTTTAAACAGGCGAATAACACCCATTTGTGTCACCGTTGCCAGATTCAGAGTAGTTCCCAATGACTGCAAATAACTCAGCCCGGGCGCTTGTAAACCTCTCTAAATACCGAAGCGACAATGATTTCCGAAAACTACCTACTTTCCTTAGCTCTCTCCTCCTACTGTCTTATTACGTAAACGCTCCCGTTCAATCCACTGCCTGATGATTCGATTTTAAGGATTTTTCCTGTTCTCAACCGCCACCGTCTTTTTGCTCGAAAAAACTTACTTCGAAACCAAAAAAACCGTTCTTTAGTCACCGGCAGCGGTTAATTCGGATCCCAAAGCTCGCGGATCATGGCAATCTTTTCGTCACTTAAATATCCATAGCGATTGATCCAAACCCCGTCAGCAGCACTCTCCATCACCAAACCCAACCGTCGCTGCACATCGGCCAGCGGTCCATAACCATGAACCAGCGGAACAAGAGTTGCCTGGTTTCCCATCTGTTGCCGCACGGTGGCCAGTTTACGCAGTTGGGGCGGGTCAGGAACCGGATGCGGCTGGTCCGGATGCGGGTAACCGTAATCTTCCATTTTGCACCCTGCCACTTGGTCAGCAATATCAGTCAATCTCACCAGGGCAGGCACCAGCGATTGCTCATCGACCGACTGATTAGCCGCCAGCAGGGCATCGCCCCAAAACTTAATCATCAGGGACCAGTGCATGGTATAGAATTTCGGGCTGACCGAATCAGCGATCCTTGCTGCTGCAGAAAAATCGAGACCGGTTAATTGGGTATAGGGTGGCATGAAAGCGTGGGCCGTCAGTTCCAGGCTATCGCCACCCTCTTCCTGCACAATGTCTTTCCACGACTGAATCAAATCGCTGGACAAGGCTGCCTTCAACTCCAGCCATCGATTGACACCTGGAAACATTTCTTCAATCTTTGCCAGGGTAGCGTCTAGTGCCGAGGCTCCTGAATCAAAGGAGGCTATTGAGTGGAGCGATTCAGGTGACAGGTCATTTTTCAGATACTCAAGAAATCGGTTCACGTCATTTTGAATGGCAACGAAGTCAAACTCATGCTCGGCAGCCCAGCGGGCTACGTGCGGGCTGAAATCCTGGAAGACCTCTGTAAAGGTGTAACAGGGGTATTCCGGCCAATCGATGCGAAAGCCGCTAACGAGAGGATAGGCTTTAACCAGATCACGAACGTAACAGCGGTTATACGAACGAATTGCTTCACTCGCGAGGCTACCGGTATCGGCCATGCGGTCCAGCATCAACTCCCCGGAGGGCCAACAGGGGCGGTCCTCGTCCCTGAGTCCAGAAGGCTGGACTGCTCCCAGCTGAAAATAGACTTTAATTCCTGCAGCCACTGCCCCTTCTACAAATTCTTGGATCACGTGTCCATGCTCGCGCGTCAAGTCATTGGGCTGACGCGACGTATATGGGCAGTCACGATAGCATGTCTTGTCGGGCTCGTAGCTAACACCGCTCCGGACCCAGAGTGAATGTTGGCCAAACAAGGGCCGATCAAAAACCCGCGGGCTCGAGCCGGCATCGATCGGGGGCTGGAAGGAACCCGACTGCTCATCCGCAGCCGCGGTAACGGTAGGATTACAGGCAACGGCAGTAACTCCTGCCTGCTGAAGATTTTTCAAGACATTTTCCACGCCCTCGGAAAGGATAAAATCACCGAGCACGGTGATTCCCAAGACCTGCTGTCTCATATTCGTTTTCCCATCTGGCTAATAACAAGAGTTATCGTCTGAGCATCGCCAAGATAACGCGAAAAGCAGTGCCAAACTACTACCAGCTAAACAATTCGTGTGAATTCACTTTCCGATCCGAATCCTGCTAAGGTCGATCTCTCGAAGTCGCTTGCCAGTTTTTTTGTTGAAAGGGTATACGAATCTCTCTGCAACTGGAAAAATAGGCGGACGCTTGAGAGACGAGTGATCCCACTACACAATCTTCAACGGGTGAACATCATGTCAATCCAGTACAACCGCCGCTCAGCACTAAAAACCTTGGCTGCTGCTCCCTGGGCCTTGGCTGCTTCATCTTCAGCCCCCAGTTGGGCGAAACAGTCCAAGCCGCTGCCCGTGGCTGCCGTGATTACCGAATACCGCAACAACTCGCATGCCGATGTCATCGTCGGAAAAATCCTGGAAGGGTTTAAGCAGGATGGTGGACCTGGCCCTGCACTCAAACTGGCAGCCCTCTACGTGGACCAGTTTCCTAAGAATGACATGAGCCGAGAACTTTCGCGGAAACATGGCTTCCCGATTGCCCCAACACTCGAAGAAGCACTCACCCTGGGCAGCGACCAGGTTCAGGTCGCCGGGGTACTCAGTATCGGCGAACACGGTAATTACCCGTCGACTCCAGAGACCAAACAACTCATGTATCCGCGTCGACGCTTCTTTGACGGCATCGCCAAGACATTTCAAAAATATAATAAGGTCGTTCCCGTTTTCAACGACAAACACCTGGCTTACAACTGGGCCGACAGCAAGCACATGTACGATACGGCTCAGAAAATGAACATCCCCTTCATGGCTGGCTCCTCGCTGCCTGTGACTTGGCGATTACCTGCCAGGGAGTTGCCAG
>CAZXJC010000376.1:0-2618 GCA_964640885.1 uncultured Pirellulaceae bacterium
GAGCACCACGGTAGATCAACAGATTTCGATAGCTGACACCAGTAATAAACTGCCAGGTGGTTTCGTCACAGCTGTCCTGCAGGCTTGCCAGGAGTTGTGCTGATTCGTCACTGGAAATGTGGTCGGCGGTGAAATCCCGCATTTGCTGGTCTTGCACGGTCACCAAGTTGCAGCGAATTGCCCAATCTTCCTCCGCCAGCGGTATTCCCTGAGCAGCTGCTTCTAAGGGAGCACGACCACTGAAATAAGTTACCGGGTCATAGCCGAACAGGCTCATGTTGGCGACTGCCGAGCCAGCAGGTAAGTGCGGTGGCACATGGTTAGCTGCCCCCACGATTCCCGTCTTGGCAACCATGTCCATGGCTGGTGTTCGGGCTGCCTGCAAAGGGGTTTTTCCCTCTAAGGCCTCTTGAGGTTCATCAGCACAGCCGTCCGGAATAATAATGGCATATTTCATTGTCGTACTTCTTCTAATCCAGGACTCGCAAACGTACTGTACCAGCTTGTACTTCTGGTAACTGGTCGATTTGTTCGATGGCCGTCGCCGTACTTCCTTCCGTGGCCAGATGCGTCATGATGACCAACGGAACTTTGCTTGAAGATTCTTGGTGATTGGTTTCGTGCTGCATGACCGACGCAATAGAAACCCCCTGGTCGCCAAGTACGCCCGCGATCTTGCTCAGTACGCCGCTTGAGTCATCAACATCAAACCGTAAATAATAGCGACCTGGCAGCTCTCCGTGATTACCATCGTCGTCTCTCGCCTCTTGCTGTGACCAGAGTTTGTGCGTTTGAATTGTCAGGCTGGTACGGCCGACCGCCGTATCTATCATGTCTGCCACGACTGCCGAAGCGGTAGGCATTTTTCCAGCTCCCAGGCCATGGAAAAAGACACGACCAACTGCATCTCCAACAATACTTAAAGCGTTGTAGGCTTGTCGGACCTCCGCCAGCGGGCGGCCGACCTTCACCAGTGTAGGGGCAACGTGAACCTGTAAGCCAAATTCGGCTAACTCGGCACTGGCTAATAGCTTGATGCGATAACCCAGTTCCCTGGCGTACTGCAAGTCCAACGGATCCAACTGATCAATTCCAGTAGTGGGAATGTTCTTCCAGTGGACGCGGGCACCGAAAGCTAAATGAGCCAGGATGGCTAGCTTCTGTGCGGTATCTGTACCGTTCACGTCCAATGTTGGGTCTGCTTCCGCAAAGCCCAGTTGTTGAGCCTGCGTGAGAGCATCATTGTAATCGGTTCCCTGTTCAGACATCTCAGAAACAATGAAATTGCTGGTACCGTTGAGAATACCACGGAGAGAAGTAATCTGGTTCGCCGACAGGCATTGGCCAATTGCCGTGATGACCGGTATTCCACCAGCCACGGCTGCTTCAAATGCGATCGATCGTCCCAGTTCACGAGCCCGGTCAAATAATTCGCCACCGTGCTCAGCCAGCAAGGCCTTATTCGCAGTCACGACGTCTTTGCCGCTTTCCAACAGCTCTAACATGATAGTCCGGGCGGGTTCCAGCCCTCCAATGAGTTGGGCGACCACGGTAATTTCCGGATTGTTCGTAATTGCTGCCAGTTCGTCGGTTAAAATCCCTGCTGGCAGGTCCGCATCTCGTTGCTTATTGACGTCTTGGACGACGACCTGCTCGAGCCACAGCGTGCGACCAGCATGTCGAGCTGTACGGTCTCCATGATCCAGTAATAGTCGGGCAACCCCACTACCGACTGTTCCCATTCCCACAATGGCTACTTTAGTTGTTTGCATTTTGCCGAGTGTCGTACTTGAAATAGCAGGTTTTTGTCAGACGGCTCATCCTAGGTCGGGCGGTCCTAAATCGTCAAGGACGGTAAGCACTGAAGATCAAACGCGTTGGGTAACTAGTTTGAGAGCCAACGAGCGAACCCTCGATCTGGGCAGTCGGTGCTTAGCTCGGTCTACCCTGGTTTGATATGGCAGTCCTGCCATAATGGCATGAGTTCTTGGAATTCGTCTCCGAGAGGGTGCGTCAGGAAATTGGAGGAATCGATATAAGTAGTTTGTTTGAAGTATGTTGCGCCTAAACGGCCTTGCTTTTATCGGGTGATTTTGCGGCTTGGCACACGGCTTGCAAGAAGAGAGAGGTTCTTCTTCGGTCGGCTGCCAAAAGTGGCACTGCCACTGAGTTAGTGGCGGGGCCTACAAAGTGGGCTGCGGCGGAGAAGTTTTGCTGGAATTGAATGCACTGTTTGCAATTCGGGAGTGGAGCGTAGCTCGCAACCGGGTAGCTAGTGGTGCTGATGGATATAACTGGCCATTTTTGCAGTACGAGGAGGAAACCGGACGTGGCAAAACAAATGCTTTTTGACGAAGCTGCCCGGCAGTCGCTGTTATCAGGGGTTTCGAAACTTGCTCGAGCGGTACGTAGTACGTTAGGTCCACGAGGACGGAACGCCGTGTTGGACAAGGGTTGGGGTTCTCCCAAGGTAACCAAGGATGGTGTGACGGTAGCAGAAGACATCGAGTTGGATGACCCGAACGAGAATCTTGGCGCCCAGTTGGGCAAGGAAGCTGCCAGCAAGACAAATGATGTTGCTGGTGATGGGACGACTACGGCAACGGTGTTAGCCGAAG
>CAZXJC010000377.1:0-3045 GCA_964640885.1 uncultured Pirellulaceae bacterium
GTGATCCTGCCCGACTTGGGTACTTCCGACGAAGCCATGGACCGCTTTCGTCAAGAAGGTCAGTTGGCCAGTGGCATTTCCCATCCGAACTGCGTCTTCGTACTGGAAGCAGATCAGGAGGGAGATTACCCCTACATCGCCATGGAACTGGTCAAGGGGACCGACCTGGATGAGCATGTTCGCGAGAACGGTCCCCTCGAAATCCTCGATGCACTACGCAAGGCCATCGACCTGATCGAGGGGCTGGAAGAAGCCCACCGGCTAGGGGTTATTCACCGGGACGTCAAACCGTCGAACTGTTTTCTGACCGAGGAAGGTCGCGTCAAAATTGGAGACTTTGGCCTCTCCCGAACGCTGGCCGAGGATGCCCAGCTGACCATGACTGGTAGTTTCATCGGCACGCCCCTTTTTGCCTCCCCTGAACAGATCCGCGCCGAAGAGTTAGATGACCGGACCGATGTCTACTCGGTCGCCAGTACGCTCTACTTCCTGCTGACCGGCAAGGCCCCTTTTCATAGTGACAACGCCGTCTCGGCGATGGCCCGCATCGTGGCTGATCCGGCCCCGTCGATTCGCGAGCAACGTCCCGAGTTGCACCGGGCCATTGCCAGCGTAATCCACCGCGGGCTGGAAATCGACCGCAAGAAACGCTGGCGCTCGATGACCGATTTCCGCAACGCGCTGCTGCAATTTCTGCCCGAAAAACGGACACCTGTAGGTGAAGGCCTGCGATTCTGCGCTTACTGGATTGATCTCATTACCCTCTTAATCCTGCAATCTCTTTTTCGAAGCCTACTCTGGCTAGTGCCGATACCAGGATTTAAAGAACTGGCTCCGAAGCTTTCCTTCTTAATTTTCTACTTCCTCTACTTCGTTTCTCTGGAAACCTTACATGGTTGCACGATTGGCAAACGCCTCTTTGGTTTCCGTATCCGCCGAGTAGGCGGTGGAGCGATGGGCTTGCTTCCGGTGCTGGCACGAACAACCTTTCTCTGGTTTTTCGTCTGGGGAATTGCTCTCTCCAATCTAACCCAGTTCTTACCAGCCTCCTACTGGGCCTTCGAGATCCTACCGGACATACCCCTGGTTGCGCTGCTCGGTTCGTTCTTCATCTTCGTTCCCATCCTCAACATGAGTGCCAGCAATGGCTACCGGGGGCTCCATGATCGCGTCAGTGGTGCCATCGTCGTGCGAAAACCTTCCCAGAAAACAAGAGCTCGACGCATCATGGCAGTCGAAGACACGTCGACGGTGCTGCCACCGATCAGCACCTATAACGTCGTCTTGCCCAAGCAACTGGGAGCGTACCGGATTGAGCAGCCTATTCGGCTGACCCAAACGGAAATCATTTTGGACGCCGAAGATGATCGCGTTGAACGGAACGTTTGGATTCAAATGCGTGACGTCAATGCCTCCGCATCCTCCACCGCTCGCCGCGACATTGACCGTCCCCAGCGTCTCCGCTGGCTGGCCAGTGGTGATCACGAACAGCGTCCCTGGGACGCCTACCTGGCTGCCGAGGGGATGTCACTGGCCGGCTACCTGAAAACCCACGGAACACTGGACTGGTTAGCCACTCGCGAAATCCTCGAATCCCTGGCAGCAGAACTTAAAATCGCCATCGATGAACAATCGCTAGCCACACATCTCTCACCTCACCACATCTGGATTCGCCCCGATGGAGGAATCGTCTTGATGGATTTCACCATCGATCGCAGCGAAACGATTGTCACCAATGAAACGCAAACGGCCGATCAAAAGGGAATAACCCTGCTGATCGCCACGGCCATTTACTGCCTGGAAGGGGTTTGCCCGACCGCCGAGGATCTGCAGGCGCGCGACTCCATAGAAACGGTCGTCACTGCTCCCATCTCGTATCGGTTTCGCAAGCTGCTGGCTCGATGCGTCGAGCCGGGCCCCCCCTTGGAGGAAGTGAAGCAGTTTCGCGCGGAACTGGAAGCGACCCGGGACCTGAAACTCGACATCCCCAAGGTCAAAACCGCCAGGCGTATTAAGCACTTGATGGGACAATCCGTTTTACTTTTTCTACCGGTGTGTTTAGAGCTAGGTATTTTCCGTGGAGGAATTGGATTCAAAGAATCCAATCCATGGAACCAGGCGCCGGCGCCGGCTCCAACCTTCCTCTGGCATCTGACACTGATCTCAATAATCCCTTTCATCATCTTGGCCTGGACGTTCGCCATGCGGGGAGGCTACATCTACCGTTCAGCAGGCATCATGATTGCCAAGACCAACGGAGCCCGCGCCTCTCGGCTGCGCTGCACATTCCGAGCCTTACTAGCCTGGGCTCCTTTCGTAATCCTGATGATCTGTTTTAAACTTATGCATCCGAATCCGATGAAAAACAACGACATGGACCGGTTGCTCATGACTTGGCTTACGTTACTGGGAAGCTACTACCTGCTGGCCCTTGTCTTTCCCCGTCGGGGTTTGCATGACCTGATTGCGGGCACCACACTGATCCCGCGCTAAGCGAGCCGATTCCTGCTAAACTGCTCGCTGGACCGCTAAACAAACCAAACGGAACCTTTTTGATCATGAATCCTCACCAACGTCTCACCTGTTGCACGCTATTGCTAATCTTCACGATCGGTTTCTCTCTCGCTCCGGCGCAGGGGCAGGACAAGCTGAGCAAGCCCGAAGCACTCTTCGAAGAACTTTGGGGGACGTTTTCCGAACGATATGCCTTCTTTGAACTGCGGGGAGTCGACTGGGAAGCACAGCGACGCAAATACCGCCCCCTGGTCAATGCCGACACCACCGACGAGCAACTGTTTGGCATCTGCTGCAAGATGCTCAAACCACTCAACGATGGACACGTCAACTTAAAGGCGACGGGAATCAAAAAAGGTCGCTTCAATGCTGAAACAGAAGCCCGCTTTTACCAGGAATTCTCCAGCAACAAGAAACTGAAACAGTATGCCCAGGCGGTGACCGGGACGCTGGAGAAAGCAGGCTTTGGTCCGCCCCAGAAACGGACCAGCATTCTCGTCTACCGGACGTCCGAGAAATACGGCTACTTGC
>CAZXJC010000378.1:0-3614 GCA_964640885.1 uncultured Pirellulaceae bacterium
AGACCAAAGCGGGGGTGATTGGCCCTCAGCTGTGAGTTATCTTCGACAAACCCCTGGTACCAGATCTGTCTCAGATCAGCGCGGCCGTCGCCAGTCGTATCCTTGAAATAAGCGACCTGCCCGGCCATGGTTACGATCACGCCTCCCTTCCAGGGTTGTATTCCGGTTGTAAAGAGGAGTTGGTCAGCAAAGATCCGGGAGGTTTCAAAATAACCGTCGCCATTCTCGTCGGTTAAGACACGCTGCTGACACTGTGGCATCTCGCCCTCCTTGGGGCCCCAGGGATAGTCGCGCATTTCAACAACCCACATTCGACCACGGGCATCAAAACGGATCGCTACGGGATCAGTCACTTGGGGCTCAGCAGCAACCAGTTCAGCGCGTAAGCCAGGAGCCAACTGAAGATGGGCAAGAGAATCTTGAGGAGCCACGGGAGAACGAGGCGGCTCGGCTGCCCACGCAGCAGACCAGCCCAGGCTGGCAATGACGAAAACAAATATTCCCAGCCGGCCCAGCGAATTCAACTTCGCGGATCGCTGACGATCTTGTAAAAACATTACCACTGACATTGCTGGCTCCTCAAATTACCGCCGAGCGCATCGGTCCACGACGCTGGTTCCTCACATCATACCTGTTCCGAAGGGCTGGTGCCTGCCGAGAGTTAGGGAGACGGAACTCGACTATTCTCTAGCTGCAAATGCTCTCGCGAACCAAACACCTCCAGTTGCTTTGCAACCTGGATCTTTTTACCGCGAACTACCGGCTGGTAGCGTAATTTTCCCTGGTAACCGGCCTGCAAGTTTAGTTTCAAGATCGTGAACTGAACTGCTTCCAGGGTAACGGTCTGGGCCGGTGCATTGGCGAGGTTTCGACTGAGCTTATTATCAGCTGCCATGCCGATCAGGACGGGGCCGGTAAACTTGCCTCCCTTGATTTGGATTCCCTGGGCCCCCTGGTAAAAAGTACAGCGGCTATCGCTCTGGCAATCCTTTAGCGTGACGTTCGTAACGGTAACCTTGTCGGTCCCGCCCCGAACGTAAAACCCACGGCTTTTGCGCCCGGTAGCCCGGCAGCGAACGAAACTTAAGTTCCGTGTATCAACGCGTTCTGTCGAGCTGTGATTGCGAACCCCAAAGCCAGTGCCACCAGCGTTCTCAACCACGCAGTCAATCAGTTCGACATCAAAGCAGCCGTCTTCCAGTTCCCAGGCATCATCCCGGCTGCCGGCCAGTCCCCCGTCTGCCTGGTTGGGACTGTTAATAGCGCGGCATCGCACGAAACGGATATGATGGCAGCTGCCACTACGTCCATCGCCACTGGCATCGTAGGCATCATTGTGCCACTGGGTGATGACACAATCTCTCGCTTCACTGTGTGTAACACCCAGGCCAAAGGTAAGTCCCACGAAGGGCTGTTTGATAGTGACTTTATCGATGAGGACCTTGGTGGCCCAGTCGGAATCGATTCCTCGCGGGTTGTAGCTATCTTTTTGTTGCCAGTAGTTCGCGTCGATGGTCAAGCCACGGATCGTGACATTCTCGACAATAGCCTGTTCGGTACCGACGATCTCCACGCAATCAATGACTTTTCCGTCAATTGCGTGATCTGCCATTTTGATAGTGGCCCCGGGACCATACAATTCTGTCTGACTGGCGCGAATCGTTAAGGCATTGCGAATCAGGTAGGGTTGCTTCGAGGGGGGCAACAGGACCTTGCCACCTGTCTTAGCCACCTTATCGATGGCAGCCTGGATGGCCTTGGTATCATCTGTTTGGCCATCGCCGACGGCGCCCAGATCACGTACATTGACAACGATTGCTGATTGCTGATCTTGCCCCGAGGCAACGAGTGTTAGCAGGCAAGCAAGTGATTGAAACAGAAAGAACTTCATGATCTGCTCCTTTGACAATTCCGTACCAGGCTAGTGGCTGGTTGAAAGTAATGAATGTCGCACAACCTGGATGATTCTAGACCACAACTCCCCGCGCCCCAACCCATTGGACTTCGCTCGGCGGCACTGATCCTGTTGACAGCTGCTCTCTGGGGTGGAACTCCAGTGGCAGTCAGCTATTCAGTCGATTTATTACCTCCGGTGGCCGTTTCCGGGTTACGTTTTGCGTTG
The DNA here is from genome assembly GCA_964640885.1 of uncultured Pirellulaceae bacterium. Classification (GTDB taxonomy): domain Bacteria; phylum Planctomycetota; class Planctomycetia; order Pirellulales; family Pirellulaceae; genus JAZADA01. The sequence continues at coordinate 2,123 of CAZXJC010000378.1, forward strand.
GCTGCACTGTTCATGTGTTTCTGGTGCCAGGCAGAAGGATCGTCCAGGAAACTGTTAAGCGGTGAACGAAAGTGGATCTTGGGTGGCGGCCTGCTGTTATTTTTCCAGATCACCTTCTTCACGATGGGGATTGAAAAATCGAATTCATCGCACGCCACGCTACTGATCAACACCTTTGTTTTTTGGATTGTGGCCATCGAGCATCTTGTTCTCAAAACGCTGCGGATGAACTTTAAACAGACACTAGGACTAGCCATCGCAGCGGGCGGCGTATTTTTGACCTTTATGATTTACGAAGATCGACAGGATGTTTCGCAGGCCGATTCTCCCAGCCTCAGCGGTGACCTGCTGCTGTTAGCCAGCGCTGCGATCCTGGCTGTTAAAATCCTCTATACGCAGCACGTGGTAAAACGGATGCCACCGGGAAGATTCATTCTCTGGCATGACATCGTAGGTGTACTGCTATTCGCCATGTACACGATGATGTTTGAAGATTTCACGAAATGGTCAGCTGCTGCTGGTCAGCAAGACTTCACTGGCAAAGTCACCGCAGCATTTCTGGGAATCGCTTACCAGGGAATCCTGGTAGCCGGTCTCTGTTTTGCGATCCAGGCACACTTGCTGCGCAAACACGCGGCTTTCCAAGTTTCCATTTACAGTTTCTCCACGCCTCTGTTCGGCCTGCTGTTTGCCTTCCTGCTGCGTAACGATCCCTACTCCTCATGGCTGCCACTGTCAGCAATTTGCGTGGCGATCGGTATCGTGCTGGTCAACCTGAAATCAAAAAAGAAGGTTCTTGCCGATTCAATCACCGCGCCAGCGACGCCAGCCCATCCGCACGAGGAGAAAAGTCGGGATGATCAGGACCAGCCAGGGAATGAGTCCCACCAGGCCGATCAGTAGATTCTTCACTCCTTCACCGATTCCGTAGAGGGAATTGGACCAGGCCTTGCCAATACGATTGCCAAACGATGGGGCCTGTGGAGGTTCGTAACCACGTTCTTCTCGAGCGTTGATCGTCACGGTGGTCATCTTGATACGGCTCTGCAGCGAGCGAAACATGCTCTCCATCTGTTCAATCTCACCCCGCACTCGACCCAATTCCCGTTCCACCTCGATCAACTCGTTGATCTTTCCGGCACTGCGATCAAGCAACGTCAAGATGCGTTCTTCCAGTCGCTTCTTATTACGAATACGGGCATCCAGATCAACATATTGCGCCGTGACATCCTCGGTCGTTTCGCGAAAGTGTTCCGGGATACCCAGCTCTCTTACTTCGTCCAGAAAGATTCGGTAGTTCTTGACCGGAATGCGCGCTTTCCACTGACCTGAACGTGCCCGACCCTGGTTGCGGTCGATGGTCAAGTCCGCGGTATGCCCGCCGTACTTTTCGACCAGTTGCGAGATGCCATTCTTGCCTGCCACCGCTGCAAAGTCTTCCACCACCAGGCGAACATCAGCCACGTAGATCAGCTGGCGTTTCGTTTCTAGT
>CAZXJC010000379.1:0-2681 GCA_964640885.1 uncultured Pirellulaceae bacterium
TATACGACAGATTGATTCTGCCAAGCCACACTTTACGTGCTATGTTTTCGAATATGTATGCAATCATCTCATTCCACTATCAAACCATACTGATCATAACACCCTGACGGGAAACTCATGTTGCGACGTGTTTCTGGTACCGCCATTTCCTTGCTGATTGTAGCCATAGCCTACACAGGTTATGCGCTGCTGGTGGTTCCCTGGATTGAACCGGCAGCAACTGCCAGCAATGACATAGTGACCAAGGACAATTGGTTACCTATGACACCCCACCGTCGTGAAGAACTCGCCAAGCTCTTTCCGCCTGGTTCCTGGCAACTGGACAGCCCCACGATTATTGAGAGCAGTTATGGAACACTGCTCTTCAAAGAAAACATCAGGACCAGTCAAACACTGGAAATAAAACCCTGCACGTTGCTTGTTTATGCCCAGCAATCCGCCGCTCAGCCGGGAAAAGATGACCGTCGTATTTACGTACTTGATGCCCCTGACGGTGCAGTGCTCGAACACGAGGGTAACTTCGATCTCAACCAGACACAGGGTGGACGTATTGTCGGTGGTCGGCTGCTCGGCCAGGTATCAATTGACAGCGCTGCGACTTCACCCGAATCCAACGACTCTATTCACATCTCAACACGAAACATTCAGATCGATCGGCAACGAATCTGGACTCCCCACGAAGTCGAATTCCAAATTGGACCTCATCATGGAAGCGGCAGGGACCTGGTAATTACCCTGGCCCGTGTCAATAATCCCGAACGAGTTGATCAACGACCTGACTTGTTCAATACGATTGATTCCATGGAACTAATCCAAGTCGACGGAGTTCACTTGAAATTAAGTCGCAGCCTGGTAGATCGGGGCACACCACCAGTACCGGCCACAACCGCTTCACGAACAGTTCCCGCTAAACCCTCGGAAACCAGCAGCATCCCCGTCGAAATACGTTGCCAGGGACCGTTACGAATTGATCTCCGTAAACAAGTGGCTTCTCTTGAGAAACACGTCGATGTACTTGTCTACAATTCGCCTGACTCCGTTGATCAACTAACCTGCGAGCAGTTGGACTTACATTTCAAGCCACGACGCTCATCACCGCTGCTATCAAAGAACTCGGACAGCCGCGAGGACAGCCGACCAAAAACAACACTTCCTTCCACCGTTGAACCCGTTGAACTGGCCGCCCTCGGAAATCCAGTGATCTTACGAGCTCCGTCGATCGGAACCCTGGCCCGGGCCCAACGCATCCTGCTGAATCTGCCCCGCCGAAGGATCCTGTTGGAAGACACAAATCAGGCCCGCATTGTCCAGGAAGACCATGAATTACTGGCTCCGTACATCGAGTACCAGTTTGCTGCCGAACCCGGTCGATTAGGACAATTTATCGCCACCGGTCCGGGACGCTATGAAGGTCAGTCTCGCAACGCCAGGCGACCAGAATTCATGGCCAGTTGGCAACAAGAATGTCGGCTCGTCAAGCAGCAAGAGCAACATGTGTTTTCCCTTATTGGCAAAGCACAGATGTCCCAACTAGAACACGGAACAGTGCAAGCCGATGATCTCCATGTCTGGTTCCGTGAAATTACTACAACTCACCCGGTTGCCTTTGAACCGGCAACACCACCTTCCGCTACACTCGTCAACCATGCAGCAAAACCGGTCAAGCCAGTTGCACCCCGTTCTGCCTCAAGAGCGATCCAAAGTCGAATTATTCCACAAAAAATGGCCTTCCGCGGAAATGTCCAAATCGATACGCATCAATTATCCGCACGCACCAATCTGATTGAAGTCTGGTTTCGTGAACCACTCATTACCGCCACAACTAACAAACCTGAGCTACCAGCGACACCCGAAACATCTGCCAAGACCAATTCCTCACTCAACCTGCCCACGGTAGCCAGCAATAGCAAACTGGACGTCACGGGAGACCAGATTCGTCTGCAAGTCGCTCTTCCTAATCCTCAACCAGTAATTACCAATTTAGCCGTCGATGGAAACGTAGCATTGCACCAAATCGATGCTGCCCCAAATAATCCTAATCGTCTCCAACTGAAAGCTCACTCTTTGCAGTTGGCACGAAATGCAAAAGGACTGGCAAATATCGGTATCCGTGGTGATGAGCAGATAACTCAACCAGCACAAATCCAAGCAGGCCCACTAAAACTAATTGGCATGGACATCCAACTGGATCAACAAACCAACCGAATGTGGGTCGCGGGTCCCGGAGAAATGCATTTGCAACAGCTGCAACAGAAACAACCGACTCAGCCCCCCAGTTCCACTCAAATCACCTGGGCCAAACGGCTCGACTTTGACGGCCAAACCGTCACCATGGAAAAAGACGTTAAGACACTTGTCCAATCGCATGCCGCCAATGGACAAACTACCCAGACACGAATTTCGTGCGCACTATTACGGACAACTCTCAATCGTCACTTGAACCTGCAACAACCGGACAACACAACGCCACTGCAGTTAAGACGACTTACCTACGGTGGTGGCATCAAGATTGTCAGCCAAACTCATTCAGCAACTGGCCAGCCACTGTCGGTCGACCAGTTGCACGTCCGCAGTATGTCACTCGATCAACAGACGGGTGAATTGCAAGCAACCGGCCCGGGATGGGGAAGCAGTGTACGCGTCGACCAACGTAAGAAAGAAAATGTTCAACCCATGGCCGC
>CAZXJC010000380.1:0-3464 GCA_964640885.1 uncultured Pirellulaceae bacterium
TGACCACGCGTTTGCGTGGGGCAGGGGAGAGGGCCTCGGTATTGGAAATCTTGGGAACGTCCAGGGCGATTTTTCGCTCTAGCTCCGAGACCTTCGTGCTGACCATGAAAAAGATGATCAGCAGAAAGACGATATCAATCATCGGAGTCAGGTTCAGCTCCGGCTGTTCATCCATGTGTGTCTTGAGCGGCATTTTCTTGACTCCACTGCCAGTCGTCCTTGATCGCGGCTCAGGCGGCTTTGCGATCCTTGGCCTTCTTACCTGACTTACCCTGTTTTTCCCTTAACGCCTCAGCTGAAATCGACTCCACGATCTGCTGGCCCAACGCATCGATATCAATGATCAATCGATCAACGCGACTGATAAAGAACAGGTAAGCGATCAGTGCTGGAATCGCTACGGTTAACCCGGCGGCCGTGGTCAACAGAGCCTGGCTAATCCCGGCGGCCAGCAATTCTGGCCGCCCCATAGCCCCTGCTACCACGATCGCGTTGAAGGCGCGAATCATGCCAACCACCGTCCCCAGTAATCCCAGTAACGGACTGATCGTCGAGATACCGTTAAAGAGCCGCAGGTAACGCCGCAACCCGTTGGTCACCCGTTCACCCGCATCGATAATAGCCTGCTCAATTTCGACCGACGGACGTCCCCATTTGCGCACCGCGGCCGCAAACACATTGGAGACCGGGCTGCGATTCTGCTCGCACAACTCCAGTGCCTCGTCCCGTTGCAACTGGCCCTCTTTAAGTTGTCGAACGAAACGTTTTACAAAGGGGCCGGGAATAACGCGACCCCGACGTAAACTCGATGCCCGTTCAAAAACAAACACACAGAGGATAAACGAGCAGACGGCAATGGCCATCATCAACGGACCACCATCACGCACTGCATCCAGCAGATTTCGAGTCGGTATGGAACCGGAACCCTGCGAACTGGCCGCATCACTAGCAACCGGACCGGCGTCAGGCGGTGCCTGGGCCAACGCCTGGGTACTCCAAATCAGACAGCCAATCACCGCCAATAACAGTAAACCACGCAGTACAGAACGAGCGTCGCGCTGACGGGCGGGTAAGTTCCCAATCAATAAGGCCATTTCGGCAGCACCTCCTTGTGCAGCGTGAAACAGGATAGGCGGTTAACAGCAGCTGTCGCTAGTAACGCCGAACAAACCAGGGAAGCCAAAAACGTGGCCTGTTGACGACAGTACCGCGCGCTAAGGGTCCGTAGTCAATTATCGGCCAATCGGCGCTGGCGAGATGACCGATTCTTTGGGCTATCCAAAGGGATAGAAACCGAAAAAATAGCTAAAAAACACCTTTTCGCTTGGTTTCACCGCCTCTGCCAGGCGTAGCTCACCGAATCGACCAACTTCGTTACGATGCGAACCAACTGGAAAAGCTCCTATCACTGGCTACGCAAACCAGGATCGCGGAACAACCAAGCTTGGCCGGACCTCAAGTCTGGGCTATCTCAGGCCTCCTGCCTCAGGGCCCGCAACTAACCTTGGGCGCAAAAAGAAACCGTGACACTTCCTGTATCACGGTTTCTACGTCGCCATGGCAGCAACTTAACGTCGTGCCATTAATAGGTTGTTGTCGGTCCCGTATCCACATTCCCAACCATGTGGAAGTGGTTGTGATCGATGTAAATCACTTCAGACGATTCCTCGTCGCGGATGGTGTGCGGGAATGGCCAGCCTACGTGAATCATCTCGGTATAGAAGACCGTACATTTCCAGTGGGAGTGATGCAGTTGCGCCGGTCCGATTAGTGGAATTACACGAGGTGGATCAATGTAATCGGCCATCTTTTCCTTGATAATCCGAACGTTATCCCGCTGGCGCTCATGGAGGAAGGGAATACCACCCGCCACTGGGTCTGCATGCTCGAGGGCAATCATCACCTCATCATCACTCGGTTCATCGAGCGCTGCCGTCGGACCACCCGCGGTCAAAGGACCCAGGATCGGAACACGACCATAACGCTCATGTTCCCAGAACTCGTTCTCTTTATTCACCTGGATCATCGGACTGACCGGAATCGGAACACCCAGGACCCCCATCTGAGGACCTGAATTGACAAGACAACCTGTGCTCAGGAAAATCCCGCCTAAAAGGATGACCGTAAGAAGACTGCGTAGTGATTTGTTACTCATGGACCAGAACCCTTTGGGGCATAAATGAAACCAACACTTGCTCGGTGCTCGACCAGTTCCAGCTGAACACTAGTCTTCCTTATCGTGTCAATTTAGGACGAACTTGCGGGTTTTTCCGGTTGTAGGGTAAATTCGGTCGAATTCTTTCCAAGCCTGAAAAGGGGCGGAGCAGCGGTCAAATGCTAGCGGACCGTAGTAAGACGGGCAGCTACAAGGACTTCGTGGCGGAGCACAAAAAAAGGTCCCGAGGTTTCACGTTTGCGTGAGCCCCCGGGACCTTGTTTTTAAACAGCTCGTAATTTCAAGGGATCCTTACCGATTCTTGAAATCAAGATTCCACCAGCCATCATCCCATTCCAGGGTCACTTTTCGCCAACCCAAGGGAACCTGTGGGTAGGGATAAAAGGGACCAATGTATGGCCAGGCTGATGGTGAATATTGCTTCGGATAAGTAACCGCAGCATAGTTCGGATGCGAAGCATACGTTGGCCACGCATAAGCTGGCATCTGCGGATGATCGTAACGCGTTCGTGCGACCGGTGACGGGACGCTGGCCGCATGGGCTGGCACGTAAGCTGGCGGCATCTGAGCCACATACGTCATCGGCACCGGGTAACCGGCCTGCGGCTGTGCCGCGACTGGCAATTGGGCCACTTGCGTGGCGGCAGCTGGTGCGGGCAGAGCCTGCGGCTGTTGCGTTGTCGCCGTACCGACGGGTTGCTGGGCAACCACCGGCTCCGTGACAGCGGGCAACGGCTTAGCAATTGCTTCTGGCATCGGTTCGGCAATTGGCTTGGCAATTGCTTCCGGCATCGGCTCGGCAACTGGCTCAGCAGCAACGACCGGAATCGGTGTGCCGACCGGGATCGGCTTCTCCGCCAGTTTTCCTTCAACTGCTGGAGCGGGCGTCTCGACAACAGGCGTCGCCTTGGCTACGACAGCCGGTAACTCTTGTTGCTCCCGGACAGCCAACTCATTCACGACCTGCTTAACACCAGGCACGCGTCGCGCAACGTCCAGAACAAGTGCCTGCTGCTCGTTACTAGCAACATCACCTTCCAACCAGACGGTGCCTTGATCAACGCTAAGATTGACACGAAAACCGTGCAACTGGCCTTGGTCCTTACGTGCCCTGAGGCCTTCAGCGACCAACTTGGCCAACTCTTGATCTTGCTCAGACTGCTTAGCAGAACTAGTCGACGTGAAATCGGTGGTCGCCTCAGCCGTTCGATTCAAGCTGCCCTTGAGCTTCGCCAGGGTGGCGTTATAAGCCGACTTGGCAACCGGCTTCTGGGCAGCGGTCTGGGCT
>CAZXJC010000381.1:0-3509 GCA_964640885.1 uncultured Pirellulaceae bacterium
GAAGGTACGCAAGAATGGGTGCATCTCATATCGGACGTATTTGCTTGACGAATTGATCAACGTGACGAGGTCTGTGACGGGCAACTGGACTGCCCGAGTTCCGCTTGGAAATTTCACCACCCCCTCCGGTACCCCTACCAGGTAATCCTTGGTGATTTCGTATTTTTCGGGAACGCCGGTAACCTCGCAAATCGCATCGAGCAGCACCTCGGCTGGTAGTGGGCGTGCTTGTTGGTGAGAAAAATACTGGCGGTCTTGGGAGTTGAACTGATTGGACTCTGAACTGGCCTGGTAAGTGTTGCTCAGTACAATGGCTCGCACGAGCGGCTTAAGTCGATATTGGTGCTCCACGAAATAGTGGGCAAGCGCATCCAGTAACGGGTCATTGGCTGAGGGGTTTGAATCACGAAAATCATCGACCGGCTCTACGATTCCTCGGCCGTGCAGATGGAACCATATCCGGTTTACAATCGACCTGGCGAAGTAAGGGTTCTTGGGATCGCTCAACCAATCGGCCAATACTGCACGCTGGTCCGTTCCTTGGGCGATTTCCGGAGGTGCCTGGCCGGGGAAATGGGGTGAGACATGCTGGCGTTCCGGATCCGTCAGTCGCACTTGTTCCGCTTTCAGCTTAACGGCGATTTGCCGGCGGTCTGCACGGCCACTTGGGCCCGCCTTCCCCATGCGTTCACGGGTTACCTGGGAGAAAAAGGCCGCCAGGCCTAGGTAATCGTCCTGCGTCCAGCGTTCAAAAGGATGATTGTGGCATTGGGCGCACTGTAGTCGAATGCCGAGGAATAACTGTGCTGTCGATTCCGCCAGATCCTTTTGCAGGTAATCGACGTCAACGACCTCCCGTGGCATCGGCGCCACGCAATAATAGTTCGCTTGTGGATCCTTGTGCGATTCACCCACAGAGGTGAGCATCGCTCTCATAACCTCTGTTAGCGGCCGATCCTGTTCGACCTGTTTTCGCAGCCACGATTGGAAGACCTCGGCACCTTTAAGCTGGATTGAATCGCGACTGACACGCAGGACATCCATCCATTTCTTGGTCCAGAAATCTGCAAATTCATCGCGTTGCAACAGTTCATCGACCAGTCGTTCTCGCTTGTCAGGGTGATTTGAGTTGCGGAAAAGCGTAGCCTCCTGTGGTGACGGAAGGACTCCGCAGAGATCCAAGTAAATTCGTCGCACAAACTCGCCATCGGAACTCTTCTTGGAAGGCGTAATGTTTAATAGCTTGAGCTTGGCGTAGACATGCTGATCGACAAAAGTATTCGGACGAACCTCGGGCCACTGGAAGCCTTGCGCTGCCTCCGCTACATGGACCAGTCGGATGGAGACCATTTGTCCCATGTAACGGCACATTACGGCCACCTCGCCCTGCCGCTGGAATTTAACGTAGCCGCTACGAGTAACGCGTGCGATCGCCACGTCGCTTGTTGAATAGCTTGCAAGTCGCGTAATATCTTCGGTGGCGCCATCGGCATAGGTTGCCCGCACTGCCAGTTGCTGATCTTGGGCTGGCGCTCGTAAAACGCGATGAGAAGGTGTAACGTCAAGGCTGGACAATGCGACGGCGTTCTTGTCGTATGACAGCCCTTGCGACTGCCAGCGACGCAGTAACTCTGCCGCCGTACTATTCGGCTCAAAACGTCGTCCGCCCACATGCGGTATCTGCGTTAGGGGCTTTTTTAGCAACAAGGATTCGGGCGGCTCGAGGGCGTTGGTGCGTCGGCCAAAGGCATCTCTGACTAGCTGCTGGTAATCAAATGCGTGGTCCGATCCCCATAAGCTAAGGTGAAATCCTCCCTTGCCACTGGGCGCGCCATGGCAACGGATGTCACTGCAGCCGGCAGAACTGAGAATAGGAACAATTTCACGGATGAAGCTAACCGGGGACGCCCCCTGCGTGGCTTCTGTTTTGACGCGGACGACCTTCTGCAAGGAGCCGGACTGCACGGTTAACTCGCCATGGCCATCGGTACGAACTCTCACGAGGCCACTGTCGTCGACGGCAAAGTTGGTTGCGTTGGTTGTCCACTTAACGCGGTGCGTAAGATCCCGCTCAATGCCGCCTGGGTAGATTCCCGTGACCAGAAGTTGGCGTGAGGCACGTGGGCCAGATAAGTCGATGCTTGCGGGCGTTACTACGAGTTGATGTGGTTGGTCAAGTTGCTCGGTGTCAGGTGAGGCCTGGGCATAGACCTGGTCGTCAAGGCTGGGCACCAGCAAGCCCAGTCCCGCGAGAGCCAGCAGGATGTACCTGGGGCTTGAGAGTCGCCGCCCGGGTTTCGTGGTTTTCTCCGACATTAAAACACCTTATACAGCAATGTCTGCCTCTCGATTTCGTAATATTAAGAGAGGATATCACGGATCGGTTTGCCGCCCAGGGCCACTTTCACCGGTTGGCCCGTGGAATCGGGGACGTGCATCTCTGGATCGATTCCAAGACATTCGTAGATCGTGGCACAAATATCAGCGGGGGAGACTGGCTTGTCTTTAACATAGGCTGCCTGGTCATCGGATGACCCGTAGACGGCCCCTCCCTGGATTCCTGCCCCCGCAAAAAGGACGGAATAGCAGAAGGTCCAATGATCGCGGCCAGCGTTCTTGTTGATCTTGGGCGTGCGGCCCATGTCACTCATCACCACGACCAGCGTCTCGTCCAGTAGCCCCCGAGAGGAGAGGTCCCACATCAAACCAGAAAACGTCTGGTCGTAGTTTGGCAGCAGGACTTCCTTAAGGATCCCGAAATTGCGTTGATGGGTATCCCAGCCAGATCCGTCTAGCTTTCCTGGCCGTGTCCAAAAGATGTCCCAGGTGACATTCACGAACTTAGTGCCCCGTTCGACCAGTTGCCGTGCTATCAAAGCGCTATTACCGAACAACGTGCGGCCGTATCGGTCGCGTAAGTCAGCTGGCACACTGTCGATATTGAATGCATCGCGGATCTGGTTGGAGGTCAGCAGGTTGAGGGCGCCTTTTTGTGCCCGTTCGAATTCGTCGGCACTCTCCAGTTTTCGAAGTGCATCGTCAAATTGATCGGTCAATCGTCTTCGTGAGTTGAGTCGGTCGAGGGTCACTCCGGGCGGCAGTGATGCGACTGGCAAGCGAGGTGTCCCATGAACGACCTGCGGGGAATACGTGTCAGGGGAGGGTTTTGCCGAGGTCGGGTCGCATTCGGTGAACAAGGGGTCATATTGTCGTCCGAGGAATCCTGCATACGGTCCCGCGCGACGGATATGCTGTCCCCAGCCAAGCATGCATGGCATGTGCACATAGGCGGGAAAGTCACTGTCTTGGTTCATATATTCACACACGGAACCTATACTTGGAGGCAGGTTGTCCTGCACGACGCCAATCGACGGTAATGGCTCGGGATACCCTGTCAGGCTGGGCATCGGGTTATGGCAGCCGGCCTTGTGGTTCACCGTCCGCACGATGGCAGACTGGTTCATCCACTCCGCATGCTTTGGTAACAATTCGCAGACCTGCATTCCGGG
>CAZXJC010000382.1:0-12468 GCA_964640885.1 uncultured Pirellulaceae bacterium
AACGGACTACGTAACTGCGAGGCAAGAACTGGTTGTCCTGGTTCTTGGTATTGTCCAGCACCGTGATGGTGAAGTTCTGGTTACCGATGTTCCTGTTGACGACCATGATCTGGTTATCTTTGACGCGGTAACTGGAGGCAAAAGTGCCACCGACGAACGTCAGGAGCCGACCCAGCGGATGGGCATAATCCTGGTCAGCAAACCGCAGGACCGGGGCTGGTCCATCTGCGGAGGAAGCTTGGCGATGCAGAACGATGGAACCGAGTTGACCCTCAACCCAATCGGTTGCAGTGGCCTCGTCCAGTTTTAATTCGACGCTCCCTTCGGCATCGACTTTCGCTTTACCGGTAAAGAAACGTCCATCGATACTTCCCTCGATAGAGGCAGTAAAACCAGGGAACGATTTCCAGGAGGCCCGTGCTGCAATGGCTTTCTGGAACATAGCAACGGCCTCTGCATCGGCACCGCTGCGAACCAGGGGCCAATGAAAAGCGATTGTTGCAAAGCGACGGATTTCCTCGTAGCTGCGATCGCCTTTTTTGCCGGCTTGCTTGACGATGGTGCTGGTGTAAACGCAGTAATGAGATCCGGCTTCCGGCGTCCAGGTTGCCTGTCCCTTTTCGTCGGTCGTCAGTTCTTCGTTCACCAGGTCATCATCGACGGTGATTAGTTTTACTTTCGACAGGGGCTTGCCTTCGTGAAGTACAGTGAAGGTGATTTTCTTGCCGTCGATGCGAGGCATGATTTCGAAGGGGATGGAAGGTCGAGGCTGCAAGGCATTGAGCTTCTCGGGATCTCCGGCAATTGCCTTGGGGTAATACTGTAAAAGAAAGTCGACGTCTCGTTTCAAAACACCATATTCGCATTCGCCGACGACGGAAACAGCACCCCGCGATGGCAAGAAGGCTCTCAGTCGGTCGGTAGCCTGCCGCACGTCTAACGATTGAAATTTTCCGGGGGTCTCTTGCATCCAAAGCTTGGTATGAGCAATTTTCGGGACAAACAATGGGTCGCCGGCCTCAGCCCGTTCACTAAAGAATACTTCTACGCCACGGCCGGCCTCGGCATGTGGTCCGATGCGAATGAAAAGAAAATGTGCCTGGAGCGGTCCGGCGACGAGGGTGATGATAAGCAGCAGGCAGGCGAGCAATTGTCGTTTGAGCATGATGGCTCTCCGAGGGAAGAAGGCTGAAGCACCCGTATCTTGCATTTACTCGGCTCGGAAATCAAGCGGACGGATCCGACTGCCAGCTCAAGGTGGTTTGGTAGAACAGAAAAAAACACTATAAAAGGTGAGCGTGTTCGACCTGGACTTAGTCGTGAATATCAACCCAAAGCAAAAAGGTGTATCGTGAAACATCTACCACTGGGACCACTCTACTACGAATTCAGCCGCCACAATGAACCCCGTATTCGCATCGACTCGGGTGAATCGCTGGTGGTGGAATCTGAAGATGCTTTTTCCGGACAGATTCGGACCAATGATGACCGTCGGGACAAGAGCAAAGTCGCCTTTGGAAATCCACAGGCCGGACCTATTTGGGTCGAGGGAGCGGAGCCGGGCGATGCCCTGGCTGTCACGATTGAATCCATTGAGCCGACGATTGGGCAGTGTGCAACACGCACCAGCGATCCCCACCAGTTGTGTGAATGGCTAGGTGATGACTGTCACCACGGTAGCCACGTTTGCCCCATTCGTGATGGGAAAATCTACTGGAGCGATGACCTGGTGATTCCCTACCAGCCAATGCTCGGCTGCATTGGAACAGCACCGGGTACCGGTGTGCCAACGACAGGGCCTGCCGGACCCCACGGTGGCAACATGGACATTATTGAGACGGCTCCCGGGAACATTGTTTATTTGCCGGTTTATGTCGAAGGGGCTTTTCTCTACTTGGGTGATGCCCATGCGGCGATGGGACATGGGGAATTGTCGGCCAGTGGTCTCGAGATGCCCGCCACCACGACGATCACGGTCCAGTTGCTGAAGGAGAAACCACTTAGCTGGCCACGTATTGAATCTCCCGATGAGATCATGGTTATCGTGAGTGGCCGTCCGATGGAACGATCGATTGCGCAAGCATCAGCGATGTTGATCCTATGGATGGAAGAAGAGTATGGCTGGAATCGCTGGCGGGCCTATGACTTGTTAACCCATGCAGCCAGCATGTCGATTGGGTATTACGACATTGGAACGGTCGCCGTCAAGATTGCCAAGAAATACGTACAGCATCCATCGATGTTGCCGACGTCCTGATCGCCAGGGGCTGTTTAGCGCGGGGGACCAGCATAGTCTCGATAGGCTTTCGCAGGCTGGTATTGACCCTTCTGATCGTGCGAATGGATTAAGACTGCATAACTCAAGTGCAAGGACTTACCGGGCTTAATAACCTTTCGCAAGCCTTTCTGGTTTAGAGGGCCAAACGGATTAGCACCCATTAAGCCGTAATCCCGGGCATGCCACCAGCAGCGACTAAAGTTGCTGGGATGCGCCATGATCGTTAGGCCGACGTGTTTGCCTTGGAGTAATCCGCCGTAATCAACCCAGTCGGCTTGCTGCCCCCAGATTGCTTTACCGCCAGAACGTCCTTCGCTATCGATCATCGTACCACCGTTTTCCACGTTGAGAGCTGTGGCGACGCGGGCGGCCAGCCCCCCTTCTTCCTTGCTGCCGATACTGAACTCCCCCTTATCCCAACTAATGCGAGTTTCCATGGTGAGTCGATAGCCTTGTGGAACCACATCAATTGTGTAGTGACACGTACCAGCGCAATAGGGAGTTTTTCCATCCGGGCTGCTGTAGAGATTTCGTACTACGAAAAAACCGGTCCCCGGACGGCTTTCCGGCTGGACGATGAAGTTCAAGTGCTTTGTTATTCCCTTGCCGTGCCAGAAGTCGTGCCCGTTCAAGTCACCAAAAGTAAAGAAGATTCCCGTGTGGTGCGGATGATCCTGCTGGTCTCCTTTTTCGATTGGGTGGTTCCTGGTTACCTTGATGCCGGCTGGTGTATAGATATTCGAGAAATGAGGCCGGGCCAGTTGGGGATCACGAAAAACATATTCGGCAAAAGGCTTGCCGCCGATTTGAATCACCAGCTTATCCTTCTGCTGTTTGAAAGTTACGGCTGGTTTTTCTAACCCCCTGCAGTCCCCGGGAGTTAGCAACAGAAGCGAAACAAGCAAAGAATAGAAGGTGCGGTTGACGATGTTGACGGTCATGGTTTCACCGTTAAAGAGTGTTGCCTGGAAAAGTAGATGTTTCTGCCGGTCGCTCATATTATGGCAGTTATATTTGCGTAAAGCAGGGGGGGCCCGTAGTCGCCGACCGCTGGTAGCGATGACACCGAGAGGTTTGCCACGGAAAAAAGAAAAAGTAGCTGCCCGCGTGCAATCATCTCATCGATCGCATAGATTATCCACGTGCAGATAAAGCTTGTGAGTACGGGGAGTATTGATCATATGAATAAGCGACCGAGTCACGGTGTTCTAATCCTGCTAACGTTGCTGTTTTTTGTCCCTGCAGTTCATGCAGAAGACAAGAGACCTGTGAAGATATTGTTGATTGCGACGAAGACAGACCATCCCTGGGGATCACACATGTACATGTTTGATTCGCAAGTCCTGGCCAGTTGCTTGAACCAGACGCCTGGTGTAGAAGCAACCGTCAGCCTGGACTGGCCCAAGGATCCCAAGATGCTTGCCGGGGTCAAGTCGATCGTCTGTTTCTCCCGACCTGGCGGTGAAATGGTTTTGGATCCTGCCCGGCGACCGCAATTCGAGAAACTGATGAAGGAGGGGACTGGTTACGTAGCAATCCATTGGGCAACTGGGATTGGCTACAGCAAGTTTGCCGAGGATCCGGCGATACGGGAAGCTTACAAAAATATCCTCGGTGGCTGGTTTCGGCGGCCTCCCTGTGGTGTGAAGGTGGCTCAATCACGAATGGTTCAAGTCGACAAGAAACATCCGATCTGTCGGGGCTGGCAGGATTACGACTTGCGCGACGAGTTTTACCTGGACCTGGTTTTTCACGAAAAAGCAAAACCGTTGATTCAAGCCAAGGTTGATGATAAACAGCAGATCGTTGCCTGGGGATTTAATCGCCCGAACTCTAAGGATGGTCGTTCCTTTGGAACGACCATGGGGCATTTTCACAGTAACTTCGTCATGCCTTCCCATCGCCGATTCATGGTGAATGGTATTCTCTGGACAGCGCATGTCGATATTCCGGCCGGCGGTGCACCGGTTGAAGTAAAAGCTAAGGACTTGAAATTACCGCCGATGCCCGTCGAAAAGGAATCCAAATAAGGAAGGTACAACTAATGGTGAACAAAGTGGATCGACGAAAGTTTTTAAGCGGAGCCGTTAGTGCTGCGACCGGGCTGTCACTGGTTTCAGCCAGCCAACAAATCGGAGCCGTAGATCAGGCTGCTCCTGCATCAAAGGGACCTGTGATTGATACTCACATGCATGTTTGGTCAGGAAATATTAAGCGCTGGCCGTTTGATCACCCTTACAGCCCTGACTTTAAATCAAAAACGACGGCTGCTACTGGCGAAATTTTGATCGAGGAGATGGATCGTTTTGGAGTCACGCACTGCATCCTGGTCCAGACGATTTTCCACGGCTGGGATAATACCTACACGGCTTACTGCCTGAAAAAATACCCTGGTCGCTTCAAGGCCCATGGCTTGATTGATCCGACTGATCCAAAGGTTGCCGAGAAGCTCGAGTTCTGGGTCAAGGAGCACCAGTTTTCCGGGATGCGGTTCAGTCCTATCTATTACGTGAATGGAAATCATGGCGGAGATGACTGGTTAACGTCACGGGCCCATCACCGAGTCTGGAAAAAAGCAGCCGAGTTGGGATCCGTCTTCAATTTCTTTATCCACACCGATCAATTGCCGCGACTGGAGAAAATGGTCCAGCGGTATCCGACCGTGCCGACGGTAATTGACCACCTGAGCCAGATTGACTTGGGAGTCGATGATCCGTTGCCGGACCTGAAAAAGCTGCTGGCACTTGCCCGTTATCCGAACGTCGCCGTCAAGGTTTCAGACCTGACCTCCGTTTCTAAGTCTGGGAAGTATCCGTTTCCGGATGCCTACCCGTGGGTAAAGAGAGTTTACGATGCGTTTGGTCCGGATCGTTTATTGTGGGGTACTGGTTACCCGGGTGCTGTGAGAGCTGATTTTCAGCGACCGACTGTGAAAAAGGAATTGGAATTGATTCGCCAGCATGTGCCGTTCTTTACTCCTCAGGATCGGGCTAAGATCCTCGGTCTCAATGCGGCACGTATCTGGAAGATTCCTCTCGACAAGCAGCCATCCTAGTGATGGGACTGGCCTCTTTGCAGAAACAATTCGGTCACCATGCAAGCTCAGACGGTTCTCCAGGAGGTTTTTGGCCACAAGGAATTTCGTGGCCAGCAACTGGCTGTGATTGAACACCTGATGGCCGGACGGCATGGACTGGTCATCATGCCGACCGGCATGGGCAAGTCGCTCTGTTACCAGATTCCGGCCTTGCTGATGACGGCCGCAGAGGCCGGTTCCGAGGACAAACCACCACTAGCCCTGGTACTGTCTCCGCTGATTGCTCTGATGAAAGACCAGGTTGATGCACTCCAGGCGCGGGGTGTCGAATGCACTTTTATTAATTCCTCACTTTCGCGGTCTCAGCGGGAAGCCCGTTACCAGGGTGTGGGTGATGGCCAGTATCACTTGTTGTACGTGACCCCGGAGCGCTTTCGCAAACCGGAATTTCTAGAAGTGCTGGCACGCCGTGAGGTGAAGTTGCTGGCTGTCGATGAAGCCCATTGCATCAGCGAGTGGGGGCATGACTTTCGTCCGGATTACACCAGGATGAATGAGTTTCGTCAGCTCTTGGGTGAGCCGGCAGTGCGCGCCGCAACGGCGACTGCAACCCCCGAGGTGCAGCGAGACATCGTGGCTCAACTGGGATTTGAGCCAGACCAGGTGCAATTGTTTCACGAGGGTATTGAGCGGCCGAATCTGCGTTTAAGCGTCAGCGAGGTCTGGGGTGATGACGAAAAGGTGGATCAGATTGTCCGCTTGCGCAAGGCTCAGCCGGGTAGTTCGATTGTTTATTTCACGCTCATCAAAACCTTGATGCAGTTCAGCGATCGACTCAATGACTTGAAGATGCCGCACTTGATCTATCACGGGCAACTGGAGCGTGGAGAGCGAAAAGCCCTGCAAGAACGATTCATGCAGGAACCTGATCACCTGGTGCTGGCAACCAATGCGTTTGGTATGGGGATTGATAAAGAGGATA
Source organism: uncultured Pirellulaceae bacterium (assembly GCA_964640885.1). GTDB lineage: Bacteria > Planctomycetota > Planctomycetia > Pirellulales > Pirellulaceae > JAZADA01. The sequence goes on from CAZXJC010000382.1 coordinate 6,298, forward strand.
TTCGTTTCGTGATTCATGCCGATGTACCCGGTTCGATGGAATCTTACTACCAGGAAATTGGCCGGGCGGGTCGCGATGGCTTGGATTCCGAATGCCTGTTGCTCTACGACCAGCGGGACCTGGCAACCCAGATGGAATTCGTGCAATGGAGTAACCCGGATCGGGAGTTTTATGAACGGGTCTACGACCTTCTGAAATATGATTGGGAGCAGGTGGCTGCTTTTGGGGAAGAGTGGTTGCGAGAAAAACTGCACTTTAAACAAAAGCATGACCACCGCCTGGAGACGACCCTGGCAATGCTAGAGCGTTATGGAGTGATTGACCTGTCACTGTTGTCAAAAGAGTGTGCCGTGATCGATGAACTTCCCGCTCGCTTGCTGGATGAGTCTTTCCTGGAGCAAAAGCGGCTGCGCGACCAGCAGAAACTTTATACGCTCGTCGAGTATGTAAAGTGCCCGGGGGACCGCAAGGAATTTATTCGGGACTATTTTGGATTGTCGAGTACCGATAATGGCACGCGCAGGAAATGAATTCCGTCGGGGTTCATAAACACGGTCCCCACGTTGCTCTTGTCGAGTTGAATGGTTCGTGCTGAGTAGTATCGCGCGGCGATGTTTGTTTCAGGTAAGAGAATGACCGTTCGCTTGGCGTCCCATGTTTGGCCATCATCCGATGCAAGGTTGAATCGCAGGCCTTTGTTGTCGTGACCAATTCCCCAGGTCACTAGGACACGTCCATCGGTGAGCGCTGTCAGGTAGCGACCTTCTGCGTTATCGCGGGTGTCGGGAATCGCCGGAAAACCGTCAACCACGCTCCAAGTCTTGCTCGGACCCTTGGAGTGCAGTAGTACGGGACCCATGGCCAGCATGGTTCCCTTGGCGGTTCGCGTGATCTGCTGAAATTCGTGCTGCTTGCCATCGGGATCAACGAGCCTAAATACTCTCGTGAAATGCTGCTGTGCATCGTACAGTCGAGGAGGCCCGACTCGCAAAGGTAACACCCAGCGTCCGATTTCCCAGGAAAGCACGTTGTGTCGAACTGCTCCCAGATGCTTGCCATCCACTGGCCCGATCAGCTTCTGCTCGCTCCAAGTTTTTCCTTCGTCCGAACTGATCGTGTAAAGCAGCGCACGCTCGTAGTATCCATCGTTTGCTTTATCGTCGGCGATGTAATTCCACGTTACCAGGATGCGTCCAGTTGGAAGCGTATCGGCAGTACCGGGATAGATCTCAAACTTTGTCACCTTCCGGATTTCGGACGGCCGCTTGGCCGTGGTGGGAATCGGTTGCGGCTTGGACCATGTTGTTCCATTGTCAGTCGATCGCGTACACATCAATACGTTTTTGCCCTGGTAGACCACGACCAGTGTGCCGTTCTTGGTTTTGCAGATAGATGGATGAACGTGGCCACTGATGCGAGCTGAAAGAATGGAAATCGGTTTCTCATCTGCTGTCAGCTTGTGGCACGGTGCCGAACAGATCAGGCTGAACAGGATCACGGGTGTGAACAAAGACAGCCAGGATGAGCAGCGTGTGTTATTGCGATTCGGAACTAAACTCATTTTTGCCCTCCAGTAAGATGGTCGCAAAAAATTCTCTACGAATGCCGACTATTAGAACCTATCGGGCTCATTGGGTCACGTTGTCGTCTGCGACGTTTTCACGGCGAAATTGTCGTACCAGGCCTAATGCGGATCCGACTAACAGGAAAATCGTCAGTGCACGCGGTCTCGGTATTTGCTGCGTCCTGACGATCACGTAAATCATGAGGAAAAGGATGATAGCAGACGGAATCGCAATCAAGACGGAACGAACCTTGCCGACCAGCGAGTAGGTGACGAGTGCGATACTGATGAATGCCAGCCCCCAAAAGATGATCCAGTGGATTGCATTTCCCATCAGCTAATCCTTCCAACAACAAGTGCCCCGTTCGAAATGAAAAGGTAGGAAGTTTGTCTTCAGGTACGCTAATCGATAGCACAAAAGAAGGGTTTCCAGTCCGCGGACCAGAAACCCTTTGTGTTATGGAGGGTGGATGAGGGGATTCGAACCCCCGACCCCTAGAACCACAATCTAGTGCTCTAACCGACTGAGCTACATCCACCATAATAACTTGGCTGAAGTGCCGCAGTTTAGTTCTGTCAGTCCTCTTGGGCAACGCCGTCCGCCAGGGCGAAGGGAAACGTGTCATCCAGTGGTGAGGCGGAGAGTTCTACCAGGAAAGTTCCCAGGCGCTCGACGAGAGTTGCCATCAGGTGTTCTCCCTTTTCCGCACTTGCCTCGTGAGGATTTCCTGCCCCTGTGTTGGTGGTTAGCAGGTGCCATGGACGCGTGATATCAATCCAGCCTTTTTCCAGTGCGTCGAATCGGAAAGGTCGGGTTGCTCCCGCATCGGCCCGGAGCGATCCGTCTTCGTTGTGAACGACCAGGTCGGGGAAGTAGGCAAGTCCCAAAGAAGTTTCCATTTCACCAGCATGGTCTTCCTCATGCTCGAAGACCTGGGCATTCAGATCCTCGACCATCTGGAACCAGTTGCAGAGGAACAGGTGTGCCGGTGATTTGTCACACAATTCCCGTAGCACGGGTTTCATTGCGTTTCCGCCGTGACAGTTCAAGACTAGGACTTTTTCAATTCCCGTATCTACGATGGACTGTAAAAGGTCTGCGATCACCTGGTAGAGGGTGGTCGGATCGACGTTCATTGCCAACGGCAGGGCATGCATGTTCGTCTCGGTGCCGTAGGGAATCGTGGGCAGCAGCACGACCTTGGCACCTTCATGGTGCGCAGCCTCAGCGATGCGCTCGCCAATGGCCGTTGCGATCAGTGTGTCGGTGGCGTAGGGCAGGTGAAGATTATGAGGCTCCGTAGCACCCAGGGGAAGGATCGCTACGTTGTAGGGATTTTCCTGAGTCACCGCATAATTAGTTTCACCCAAAATCCAAGGTCGCATTGAATTCTCCTAGTCAGACCTGCCTCAAGGTCAGGGGGCGGGTTTCAGCTTGGGTAGTTTTTCTTGCAATCGTTCACGGGCAGCATCGCTAACCTTGGTCTGATCGAGATTTAATACTTCAAGCTGTTTTAGTTGTTCCAGGTGAGGCAATCCTGCATCGGTAATCCGGGGCCCGGTTAACCAGAGCACCCGGAGCTTGGTCAGTCGGCCCAGTTCTTTTAGGCTTTCATCGGTTATTGGAGTTCCGGATAAATCTAACTCCAATAAATTGGGCAGCCGAGCAAGTCGAGAGACCAGTAGATCGGTTATCCGGGTTCCTTCCAGGGAAATCCGCTCCAAGCTGACCCATTGCTCCAACTTTACCATGCCTTGCTCATCGATGCGAGTGGCTGTCAGGTCCAGCCATTCCATGTTTGGCTGTTCTCCCAGCTGTAAAAAACCCTCGTTGGTAACCTGGGTATGTCCCAGCACAAGCTGACGCAGGGACCTGCTCTTGTTTAATACCGACAGGTCCTGGTCCCGTACCATCAGGAAATCGTGGTACTGTTGATCCAGTTCCATCGCAGTTTTTCCGGTATCTGCGGGAAGCGTTGCTACCTCGTCACTGCCCCGATAGAGTTTCCGCAGGTAGTCGATGAAAGCCCCGCGATAACGTCCTTCTTTCCCGGTCATGAGAAAATGCGCCAGCCCGGCAGATTGGCGATAGAGCGAACGAATCTCCGCATGTCCCTGTAATTCGGATTGTCCCAGTTGCAACAGTTGCCTCAGCGGAAGGTAGGACCGATTAACGTACTTGTCGTAGCGCGCGTATTGTAGCCTGCTTGATTCAAAGCCTCCGAGAGTACAGTAGTCTTCTTGGAAATGGAGTGATTCCATGTAGAGGGCCACTCCCTCGGCCGCCCAGAAATTCTGTTGCTGACCTGGATTGTCGATGCTTTGACCACGTTCCTGGAAGAGCTGGTGAGTGGCCTCGTGGTACCAGGTTGCGGTTAACGCCGGTTCCGACGCAAAGAAATAAGAAGTCTTGCCACTCTTGTCGTAGTAACCGGTTGTGATACCGATCTGCGGCTGGCTACGGGAAAAATAGTTGATGTATTGCTGGCGGTCGGCAAAGAGAACCGCCCGGTGAATCGGTTCGGCTGGCCAGGATCGCGGTTCCCCAGCGCAGCGGTCCTTGAGGATGGTCGCATCTCCCCAGTAGCGAAAGAAAACCTGTCGCCAAACTTGGTGCAGTTGTTCGAGGTGTTCTGCTAACTCGATCCCTGCCTTGGCAGTGCGATTGGTGATCACCTCGAAATGCTTGCTGCGGACGGTCCAGTAAGAGCGGGCTGGCCAGCCGAGCTGTCCCTGGCGACTGCGAGCAAGCGTCGCCCGTGGTTTTCGTGCCGGACCTTTTGGTAAAGCCAGTATCTTGGTTGCTTCGGCGTGCGTGGGGTCGTGGTGGAGGATTTCGAATAGCAGGCGATACGCTTCAGCCGGCCGGTCGGCAGCAAGCAGGGGATTGACCAGCGCGAATAATCCCTGGGCCTGCGCCTGGCGATGTTTAGTCAGCTCCTGGTACCAAAAACGGACAGTCTGGGATGCATTGGCCGCAGGAGCGCGGGGATCCTGCCGGGAGGGGAGAAAAATCACCTGCTGGTCCGGGCGATGAACAACCTGCAACTGTCGCGTTTGTTTTGCTTGCTGAGGTAATTTCAACTCGTCGCACCGCTCGGCCAGCTTGTTGAGGGCAGCCCGGAAGGTAGCATCTGTCTGGGTTCGCCTTTGCTCCAGCTGGTTTTTGGCGGCGCTACCGTGGGCCGGCAGCAACAGGCCCAGCAACAGGCAGCTGCTGAGAACGGGGCGCGTCGTTAGTAGCGATGAAAGGAGCAAGAACGCGGTTTCCCTTAACAGTGGTGAAGGGGCCTGGCGGTTTGACGGCCAGGGAGGATGCACCTGTTATTCTAACATTGCCAGTCTTTCCGGGCAGGGATTGATCTGGAGAGGATCCAATGAAACGAAAAAACCCGGTGTTTCTGAAGAGAAACACCGGGTGTTATTCGTCGTTCGCACTTCATTCGTCGTCGCCGAAGGCGGCATCGAAGGCTACTCCGCTGGGATCAAAGTCGATTCCACGGGTAAAGGCACAGGCTTCCTGGGCACCGAATTCACGGTCCATTCCCGAGTCTTCCCATTCGATCGATAAAGGACCCTGGTAATCAATGTCGTTCAGGGCGCGAATGATTTCTTCGAAATTAACAGCACCACGACCCGGGCTGCGGAAATCCCAGCCGCGACGGGGATCACCAAAATTCAGGTGACTGGCCAGGATGCCAGTCCGTCCATCGAGCGTCGTGATTGCATCCTTAATGTGGACATGATAAATCCGATCGGGAAAGGCCCGAATAAACTCGACGGGATCAACACCTTGCCAGTGCAAGTGACTGGGGTCAAAGTTGAAGCCGAATTCTTCCCGGTTGTCGAGTGCTTCCAGGGCCCGCTGAGCGGTGTAAATATCGAAGGCGATTTCCGTGGGGTGAACTTCCAGGGCAAACCGGACCCCACATTCTCCGAAAACGTCCAGGATGGGATTGAATCGCTCGGCCAGCAGGGCAAATCCATCATCAATCATTTGCTGCGGAACAGGTGGAAAGGAGTAATTCAAATGCCAGATGCTGGACCCGGTAAAACCATTAACGACCTCTACGCCAAATTTTTGTGCGGCGCGAGCCGTGTCTTTCATTTCCTCGATAGCGCGTTCGTTGACACCTGCCGGATCCCCGTCACCCCAGACGTAGGGAGGTATGATCTCCTTGTGTCGCTGGTCGATGTTGTCCAGGACGGCTTGTCCAACCAGGTGTGCACTGATGGCATGGCACTGTAGATCATGGCTTTCCAGCAGTTCACGTTTGGCGGTGCAGTAGTCGTCGTCTGCCAACGCTTTATCAACTTCGAAATGATCGCCCCAGCAAGCCAGTTCGATGCCGTCGTAACCAAACTCGCTGGTCATCCGCGCCATGTCTTCAATTTTCAGATCGGCCCACTGGCCGGTAAACAAGGTAACCGGTCGTGCCATAATGGTCTCCTTCACTTCACAAAAAAACTAAGCCCTGCGCGACTCAGCGATCCACGGTTTCGACAGATTCGCAGGACGAATGAACTAGGGTTTGCCCTTCACCAAATGGTCAATCCCTGAAGATGGGCACTAACCGTCAGATCCTTCTGAAAGAGTTGTTATTCTC